>NZ_JBEXDT010000153.1:0-12751 GCF_040605905.1 Nonomuraea sp. NPDC005501
TCTGTCCCGATCTGGCAAGGGTCAGCCCTGGCCCGCGTGCGTGTGGCCGTGCGCCACCTCCGGCGGGCACGGGCCCGGCCGCGTGCTTACGCGCGCGGCTTCTCCCGCATTTCGAACGTCTCGATCACGTCGTCGATCCGGATGTCGTTGTAGCCGACACCGATACCGCACTCGAAGCCCTCGCGGACCTCGGTCGCGTCATCCTTGAAGCGACGCAGCGACGAGACGGTCAGGTTGTCCGCGACGACGACGCCGTCGCGGATGATCCTGGCCTTGCTGTTGCGGACGATCAGGCCGGAGCGGACCAGCGAACCGGCGACGTTGCCGATCTTCGGCACCTTGAAGACCTCGCGGACCTCCGCCGTGCCCATCTGGACCTCTTCGAACTCGGGCTTGAGCATGCCCTTGAGCGCCGCCTCGATCTCCTCGATCGCCTGGTAGATGACCGAGTAGTAGCGGATGTCGACGCCCTCGCGCTCGGCCAGGTCGCGCGCCCGGGGCTCAGGCCGGACGTTGAAGCCGATGATGACCGCGTTGTCGTCGGCGACGGCCAGGTTGACGTCGTACTCGGTGATGGCGCCGACGGCGCGGTGCAGGACACGGAGCCTGACCTCGTCGCCAACGTCGATCTTGAGCAGAGCGTCTTCCAGGGCCTCGACCGAGCCGGACACGTCACCCTTGATGATGAGCTTGAGCTCGTCGACGCGGCCCTTCTCGAGGTCGCTGAACAGCTCCTCGAGGGTGCGGCGACGGCTCGACTTCGCCATGTCGGCGCTGCGCTTGCGCGCCGCGCGCTGCTGGGCGATCTGGCGGGCCATGCGGTCGTCGGTGACGACGATGAAGTTGTCACCGGCGCTCGGCACGGCCGTCAGGCCCATCACCAGGACGGGACGGGACGGCGTGGCCTCTTCGACCAGCTCGCCGCTGTCGTCGAGCATCGCCCGGACGCGGCCGTAGGCCTCGCCACAGACGATCGAGTCGCCGACGCGCAACGTGCCGCGCTGGACGAGGACGGTCGCGACGGGGCCGCGGCCCTTGTCCAGGTGCGCCTCGATCGCGATGCCCTGGGCGTCCATGGTCGGGTTGGCCCGCAGGTCGAGCTCGGCGTCGGCGGTCAGGATGATCGCCTCGAGGAGCTCGTCGATGCCGGTGCCGTTCTTCGCCGAGATGTCGACGAAGAGCGTCGAGCCTCCGTACTCCTCCGCGACCAGGCCGTACTCGGTGAGCTGGGCCCTGACCTTGTTGGGGTCGGCGCCCTCCTTGTCCACCTTGTTGACCGCGACCACGATCGGCACGTCGGCCGCCTGGGCGTGGTTGAGCGCCTCGATCGTCTGCGGCTTCACGCCGTCGTCGGCCGCGACCACCAGCACCGCGATGTCCGTGGACTTCGCGCCTCGGGCACGCATGGCGGTGAACGCCTCGTGACCGGGGGTGTCGATGAAGGTGATCTTGCGCTCTTCGCCCTCGTGCTCGGTGGCGACCTGGTAGGCACCGATGTGCTGGGTGATGCCACCCGCCTCGCGCGCCACCACGTTGGTCTTGCGGATGGCGTCGAGCAGCTTGGTCTTACCGTGGTCGACGTGACCCATGACGGTCACGACCGGCGGACGCGCGGCCAGGTCGGCCTCGTCGCCGTCGTCCTCGCCGAACTCGATGTCGAAGGCCTCGAGAAGCTCGCGGTCCTCCTCCTCCGGGCTGACGATCTGGATGTTGTAGTCCAGCTCGACGCCGAGCGCCTGCAGGGTGTCCTCGTTGACCGACTGCGTCGCGGTCACCATCTCGCCGAGGTGCAGCATGATCTGCACGAGCGAGGCGGGGTTCGCGCCGATGCGGTCGGCGAAGTCGGACAGCGACGCGCCGCGCGGAAGGCGGATCGTCGCGCCGTTGCCGCGAGCGACCTGCACGCCGCCGATCGCCGGCGCCGACATGTTGTCGAACTCCTGGCGCCTCTGGCGCTTGGACTTGCGACCGCGCGCCGGACGGCCACCGGGACGCCCGAAGGCACCGGCCGTGCCGCCACCGCGACCGCGACCGCCGCCACCGGGACGGCCGGCGAAGCCGCCACCGCCGCCGGGAGCACCCGTGCTGGTGCCGGGACGGCCACCGCCGCCACCCGGACGGCCGGCGAAACCGCCGCCGCCACCCGGACGACCGCCGCCACCGCCGCCGGGACGGCCACCGCCGCCACCGGGACGGCCACCGGGGCCGCCACCCGGACGGCCACCGCCGCCGCCACCACCGGGACCGGCGGGCCGGCCCTGCGGCATCATCATCGGGTTGGGACGCGGTCCACCAGGACGCGGACCACCGGCACCGGGGCCGGGACGCGGACCCGCGGCGCCGGGCGGACCCGGACGCGGACCGCCGGGCGCCGGCCTGCCGCCCTCACGGCTCTGCGGCGGTCGCGGCATCGCTCCGTCGCGCGGCGGACCGTCACGACGCTCACGCTGACCGGGACCGCCACTGTCACGCTGGCCGCCCGGACGCGGCGGACGGGACTGGCCCATGCCGCTGGCGTTGGACGAGAACGGGTTGTTGCCCGGACGGGGACCACGCGGGCCCGGCTTGGGACCGGGGCCGGGGCGCGGACCGCCACCGGGGGAGCCGGCCGGGGCGCCGGGACGCGGAGCACCGCCGGGGGCGCCGCCGCCGGAGGCACCCGGACGGGGCGCGGGGCCCGGCTTGGGGCCGGGACGAGCCGCGGGGCCCGGACGGGGACCCGGCGTCGGGCGCGTGCCCGATCCGGACTCGAAGCGCGCCTGCGGTGCGCCGGACGTCTCGCCGCGCGCGGCCTCGGGCTGCCGCTGCTGCTGCTCGTGAGGCATGGCCACCGGCGGGCGAGGCGTGCCGCTCGCGGGGCTCGCCGGACTCGCGGGGGCCGACGGGGCCGAGGGACCCGCAGGGCCCGGACGCGGACCGGGCTTGGGGCCCGGACCCGGACGCGGGGCCGTGGGGGCCGGCGCCTCGGCGGCGCCGTTGCCGGCCTGGCTCTCGGCCGGCCGGGGGGCAGCCCTGGGCGGCTGCGGCCTGGACGACGATCCGCCGCCCCTGGAGGGCTTGGATACGCCCAAAGCTTCGGTGAGCCGCCGGACGACCGGCGCCTCTATGGTGGAGGACGCCGAACGGACGAACTCCCCCATCTCCTGGAGCTTGGCCATGACGACCTTGCTCTCGACTCCGAACTCCTTAGCGAGCTCGTATACCCGGACCTTCGCCACTGCACTCCCTTACTCGGCCCGGGAGGCTGGCTGTGCCGTCCGGACCGTCGTTACCTTGTGGTCTTCATCGCCGCGTGCTCATCAGGCGCTCATAGCAATCTGACTCCGCCCATCAACTCGGCGTCCTACATGACATTTCGTGGGTCCTCCCCGTCCAGGTGCACTCGCACACGCGAGACGTCAAGCGGCCCCGGCACGCGAAACGCGCGCGGAAACGCTCGGCGACGCTCGGCAAGCTCCAGACAACTCATGGCCGGGTGCAGTGAAGCCCCTCGGCCCGGAAGCCGTCCTCGCAGGTCAAGGACCACATGGTCCCCGACCCGCACCAAGCGGAGCAGCTCGGACTTAGCCGTGCGAACCCTGCAACCCACACAGGTGCGCTGCGGGCCCGCCTGGCCACCATATTCCAGCTTACCGCGTTGACGCATCTACGGAACCGGCGGCATCCTCGGCCTGGGTGTCAGGACGGATGTCAATCCGCCATCCGGTGAGCCTGGCGGCAAGCCGGGCATTCTGCCCTTCCTTGCCGATCGCCAGCGAAAGCTGGTAGTCAGGCACGGTCACCCTCGCCACTCGCCCTTCGAGATCGAGAACCTCGACGTGGGAAACACGCGCGGGTGACAGGGCATTCCCGACGAACTCGCCGGGGTCCTCCGACCAGTCGATGATGTCGATCTTCTCGCCGTGCAGCTCGGTCATCACGTTGCGCACCCGCGACCCCATCGGGCCGATGCACGCGCCCTTCGGGTTGACGCCGGGCTTGCGCGACCTGACGGCGATCTTCGTGCGGTGACCGGCCTCGCGGGCGACCGCGGCGATCTCCACGGTGCCGTCGGCGATCTCCGGCACCTCCAGCGCGAACAGCTTCTTGACCAGGCCCGGGTGCGTGCGCGACAGGGTGACCGAAGGACCCTTGTGGCCCTTCTTCACCTGCACCACGTAGACGCGCAGGCGCTCACCGTGCACGTAGTCCTCGCCGGGCACCTGCTCGTTGTGCGGCAGCACGGCCTCGATCTTGCCGAGGTCGACCAGCACCACGCGCGGGTCCTTGCCCTGCTGGATCACGCCCGAGACCAGCTCGCCCTCACGGCTGGCGAACTCGCCGAAGTTGATCTCGTCCTCGGCGTCGCGCAGCTGCTGCAGGATGACCTGCTTGGCGGTGGTCGCCGCGATCCGGCTGAAGTTGCCCGGTGTGTCGTCGTACTCCCGGACGATCTCGCCGTCCTCGTCCAGCTCGGCCGCCAAGATCGTGACGTGCCCGCTGGTGCGGTCGAGCTGGGCGCGCGCCTTGGGCGCCGCGCCCTCCGTGCGGAAATACGCGATCAGCAGCGCGTCCTCGATGGCCTTGACGACCAGGTCGAAGGAGATGTCCTTCTCCCTCTCCAGGCTGCGCAGGACGCTCATGTCGATGTCCACGAGGCTTCCCCCTTAGCCTTCGTCGCCGTCGACGTCCGCGTACGCGTCGTCCGCGTCGTCGTCGAACCGGCGGAACTCCACCTGCACCCGTCCGCGGGCCAGGTCCTGATAGTCGAGCCGGCGCACATCGCCGTCGACGTCGAGGTCGACGCCGCTCTCGTCGGCCGAGCGCACCCGGCCCTCCAGCACGGTGCCGTCGCGCAGCTCCGCCTTCACCAGCCGCCTGGCGGCGCGGCGCCAGTGGCGCGGCTCCGTCAGCGGGCGGTCGACGCCCGGCGAGGAGACCTCGAGCGTGTAGGCCGCGGGGCCCATCGCGTCGGTCTCGTCGAGGGCCGTTGAGACGGCCTGGCTCACGTCGGCGATGTCGTCGAGGCTCACCCCTCCGTCGCGGTCGACGATCACACGCAGCAGGCGGCGCTTGCCCGCCTGCGTGACCGTGACGTCCTCCAGGTCGAGGCCCTCCGCGCCGACGACGGGCTCAAGGAGCTTCATCAGGTGGTCGCGGGGTGAATCGCTGCCCATATCGACCTCCCCTATTGTCATGTTGCAGCCGGGCGGACCTCGCCTCTGGCTCTCCTGGCTCTCCGCCGCCCGGCCGCTCAGCCAGCGACGACAGTTGACACCCTATCTGTAGGAGGGCGTCCAAAGAGCGCCAGTCGGTGTGGACGCACCAGACGTAGGGCTGAGCGTACGAGCCGGACACTGCGGCGATGTCACGGGGTCCCCCGAAGGGGCGCGGGAGAGAACGTCCCGGGAGACGTCCTCGGGACGGGATGGACGTCCGGGGACACGGTGCAGACGTCCCTGGGCGGCGGACGTGCGCAAACACTCGGCGGGCCCGAGACGGACGGAGACGTCCCCGGAGACGTCCCCGGAGACGCGGAGGACGTCCGGAGACGGGTGGAGACGTCTTTCGGGACGTGGCGGAGACGTCCGGGAGACTCGGCGGCGACGTCAGGAGGCCGGACGGGGCGCCAGAAAGGGCGGCCCTCGCGGCCTTGCCTGACGGCGGGCAGGGGCGCGAGCCCGTACGATGCTTCTTGCGTCCGTAGTCCGGAGGGCTACTCACGTCCCGTCCGCGGCGCGGAGGGCCGTTCAGGTCCTGTCCCGCCCGGAGGGCTCCTCACGTCCAGCCGTGGCCCCGAGGGCTGCGTACGTCCGCGTTCTGGAGGTCTCTTCCCGTGCGCCCTTCCCTGTCCCGGCGAGCCGTGCTGGCGGGCGGAGCGGCCGCGGTGGCGCTCACGGGGTGCAGCGGCGAGTCCGGCGGCACCGGACCGTCGGAGGCGGCCCAGGAGCCGCCGGAGCTGGTCCTCGCGCGGCAGCTCATCGCCGACAAGGAGTATGTGATCGGCCTGTACGCGGCGCTCATCACCAAGGGGGCGAACGCGCTGGCCCCGTTCCGCGACCGGCACCAGGCGCATCTGGCGGAGCTGCGCCGCCGCTTCCCCGCGGCGGCCTCCCCGGCGTCCGGCGCCCCGTCCTCTCCGGGCGCGCCCTCCTCAAGAGGTCCGTCAGGGGGAGCTCCCACGGCCGGGACTCCCACGGCGGGTGCGGCGGCCAAGGTGTCGCTGTCGTCACTGCGGGAGCTGGAACGCAAGGCGTCCGCCCGGCGTGCCCGCGCGCTCTCCGGGATCGCGCCCTCGATGGCCCAGCTGGTCGCCAGCATCGGCGCCTGCGAGGCCGCCCACGCCCTGGCCCTGCCGCGGTCCCTGTGACCGCACGGCAGGCAGCGGGAACGGGCGGCGCAGGCGTGGAGGCGCCGGCGTGCAGGCGGTGGGCGCGCGGTGAGCACGGGACGGACGAACGGCGTGTGCGGTCTGCAGGTGATCCGCCGGGTGCGGGCGGCGTCGCCGGATACGGGCGGCGGGCGTCGTGGTGTGCGGGTGGTCGTGAGAGGTGCGGGTGTGGGAAGGCTCGTGAGAGCGTGAGGTCGTGAGAGCAGCAGGAGGTCCTCGTGAGCGGTGACGCCGAGAGGCTCGGCAAGGCGCTGGCCGCCGAGCACGCCGCCGTCTTCGCGTACGGGCTGATCGGTGCGCGCACCAGCGGGACGCTGCGGTCCAAGGCCACGCGGGCCTTCGACGCGCACCGTGCCCGCCGTGACCAGTTGCGCGCGTTCGTCACGGCCCGGGGCGGGCGGCCCGCCGAGGCCGAGCCGTCCTACTCGCTGCCCCTCGTCCCGTCCACACCCACCGACGCCGTCCGCCTGGCCGTGCAGGTCGAGACCGGTGTGACGGCGGCCTACCTGGAGCTGGTCGCCGCCGACGACCCGGCGCTGCGCAAGTACGCGGCGCTGGCCATGCAGGAGGCGGTGGCGCGTTCGTACGCGTTCCGGCCGGCGATCGGGACGGCGTTCCCGGGCATGCCCGCCGCCGCGCCACCCGCCTCCCCCGGCCCTACGCCCGTCTCCCCGCCGGCATCGCCCTCCGCGCCCACGGGCGGCTAGGCCGCAGGCGGCCGGGTCCACAAAGCGGCTGAGCAGGCGGCGGCCAGGGCCACAGACAGCCGGCCCTGGTCCCAGGCGTGTGGAGCGGCCTGGAGGCGTCTCAGGCGCCGTTCCGCGTCCCGGGGGGCCGTACGGAGCCGGGGTGCGCCCCGGACTGCCGCACGGCCGCCCATGTGCGGGCCCCCGTGCGCCGGGGGCCGAGAGCGGACGGTCAGCCTGTGCAGGCGGCCGTGATGCGGTCGGCGGCCTCGGCGAGCGGGATCTCCGACTTCTCGCCCGAGACCCGGTCGCGCAGCTCCACCACGCCCTGGGTGAGCCCTCGGCCCACCACGACGATGGTCGGCATGCCCAGCAGCTCCGCGTCCTTGAACTTCACCCCGGGCGAAACCCCGGCCCGGTCGTCCACGAGGACGCGCAGGCCACGGGACTCCAGCTCGGCGGCCAGCTCCAGGGCTGCCTCGATCTGGTTCTCCTTGCCGGTGCCGACGATGTGGACGTCGGCCGGGGCGACCTCGCGCGGCCACACCAGGCCGAGCTGGTCGTGGAGCTGCTCGGCGATGACGGCGACGGCGCGGGAGACGCCGATGCCGTAGGAGCCCATGGTGACGCGGATGGGCTTGCCGTCGGGGCCGAGCGCGTCGAGTCCGGCGGCGTCGGCGTACTTGCGGCCGAGCTGGAAGATGTGGCCGATCTCGATGCCGCGGTCGATGGACAGCTCGGAGCCGCACCGGGGGCAGGGGTCGCCGGCGCGCACCTCGGCGGCCTCGATGGTGCCGTCGGGGACGAAGTCGCGGCCGGCCACCACGTGGGCGGCGTGCTTGCCGGGCTCGTTGGCGCCGGTCACCCAGGAGCTGCCGGTGACGACGCGCGGGTCGACGAGGTAGCGGATGCCGAGCTCGCGCAGGACCTGGGGACCGATGTAGCCGCGGACGAGGCCGGGGTGCCGGGCGAAGTCCTCGGCCTCGAAGATCGCCGGCTCACCGGGGGCCAGCGACGCCTCCAGGCGCTTGAAGTCGACCTCGCGGTCGCCGGGGACGCCGACGACGAGGGTCTCGACCTTGTCGGTGCCGGGGGTGGTCACCTTGACGACGACGTTCTTGAGGGTGTCGGCGGCGGTGACGGACAGGCCGTGGTGCTCGTTGACGTACGAGACCAGCGTGTCGATGGTCGGCGTGCCGGGGGTGTCGAGGACCCGCAGCGGCTCCTGGTCCTCGACGGCGCGGGCGGGGGGCGGCGTGGTGGTGACGGCCTCGGCGTTGGCCGCGTAGCCGCACGAGTGGCAGGCGACGAACGTGTCCTCGCCGGTGGGGGTCGGCGCCAGGAACTCCTCGGAGGCCGAGCCGCCCATCGCCCCGGACGTGGCGAACACGATCTTGTAGTCGATGCCGAGCCGGTCGAAGATCCGGATGTAGGTCTCGCGGTGCTGCTCGTAGGAGTGCTTGAGACCGTCGTCGTCCAGGTCGAAGGAGTAGGAGTCCTTCATGAGGAACTCGCGGCCGCGCAGGATGCCGGCGCGGGGCCGCGCCTCGTCGCGGTACTTCGTCTGGATCTGGTAGAGCGTGACCGGGTAGTCCTTGTAGGAGCTGTACTCGCCCTTCACCATGTCGGCGAAGAGCTCCTCGTGGGTGGGCCCGAGGAGGTAGTCGACGCCCTTGCGGTCATGGAGGCGGAACAGCAGGTCGCCGTACTCGGTCCAGCGGCCGGTCGCCTCGTAGTACTCGCGGGGCAGCAGCGCGGGGAAGAGCACCTCCTGGCCGCCCATGCGGTTCATCTCCTCGCGGACGACGCGGGCGACGCTCTCCATCACCATCTTGCCGAGGGGCAGCCACGAGTAGATGCCGGGCGCCACGCGGCGGACGTAGCCGGCGCGGACGAGGAGCTTGTGGCTCGGCACTTCCGCGTCTGCCGGGTCGTCCCGCAGGGTGCGAAGAAACAACGACGACATGCGCAGCGACACGGCTACTCCTTGTTCGGCACGGATACGGAGGACTACAGGCTATCGACTCCGGACCAGGAACCGCTCGGCATAAACCGGCGGCGCCCGGCGCCCTCGTCAGAAGGCGACCCAGAACGGGCCCCACAGCTCGTCCGTGAGCACGATGGTGGCCACCCCCGCGAGCACGCCCGAGATCACGAGCGCGCGCAGCCGGCCGGCGAGGGAGTTGCGCAGGGCGATCACGGCCGCGATGGACAGGCCCCCGACCACGGCCGCGACGGCCGGCCAGAACCCGTCCTCGGCGGCGATGAAGCCGGGTGTGGAGCGGTCCACCACGTCCGCGAGCAGCGCGCCGCCCACGGCGCCCGCCGCGAGGTCGCCCCAGTGGTCCTTCCTGCGGGCCACGTAGGCGAGCAGGCCGAGGCCGACCAGCATGATCAGGGTCCAGTTGAGTCCGGACGCGCTGCCGCCGATGACGTCGAAGGTGAAGTCGCCGCCGTGCAGCGCGCTCGCCCCCATGGCCGCCACCAGCGTCGACACGGCGGCGAGGAACGTGCTCAGCGCCGCCCAGCCGAACCCCTGCGCGGTCACGCCGAGCGCGATGGCCAGGGCCAGGTAGGCGTACGGGTCGTAGAGGTGGCGGAGCCAGGCGGGGCCGCTCTGGGACACGAGCATGCCGACGAGGCCGACGGCCAGCCCCCCGAGGAACGCCGCCAGCACATGCCGTTCGATGCCGCGTTGCCGCCGGTCGTACTCGGCGAAGTCCGCGTAGTCGATCGCCGGCTTCTTCATGTCCATCCCCGGTCATACCTCCCCTGGATCCTCGGGACGGACGACCATAAATGGGTTATGCGGCTGCACTGAAACCGCAAAAACTGGCTGGTCAAGATAAGGCAAACAATCGCTTGGTAGTCTGACGGCCGTGACGGTCACCGACGAGCTTCGCCACGTGGTCCGCTCCTACCTGTCCGGCCGTCCCGGCGCCCCCTGGCAGGCGTTCGCCGGGGAACTGGGGGTCGCGGGGCTGGCCGTCCCGGAGGAGTACGGCGGCGCGGGAGGCGGCCCCGCCGAGGTCGCGGCCGTGGCCGAGGAGCTGGGCCGGGCCCTGTCGCCGTACCCGTTCCTGCAGACGGCGGTGCTCGCCGTGGAGGCGGTCAAGGCGGGCGGCGACGAGGAGGCCATGGCGCGGCTGCTGCCCGTGCTGGCGGGCGGCGGGCGCTCCGCGACCGTGGCGCTGCCCGGCGACGGCGACCTCGACCTGGCGGACGGCCTCCTGTCGGGCACGGTGCCGTACGCCCTGGCGGGCGACCTGGTGCTCGTGTACGCGGGCGGGATGCTGGTGGAGGCCGAGCCGACGCGGCGCGTGCGGCACCGGACGATGGACGAGAGCCGGCCGCTGGAGGAGCTGACCTTCGACCGCGTCCCGGCGCGACGGGCGGGCGACGGCTCGGGCTGGGCGCGCGTGCGCGACCTCAGCGTCGCGGCCCTCGCGGCCGAGCAGACCGGCGGGGCGGCGAGCTGCCTGGAGACGGCCACCGCCTACGCCAAGGAGAGACACCAGTTCGGCCGGCCGATCGGCTCGTTCCAGGCGGTCAAGCACAAGCTGGCGGATCTGCTGCTGCTGGTGGAGTCGGCCCGCTCGGCGGCCCTGGGTGCGGCCGGCGCGGAGAAAGCGGAGGGAGCGGAGGGGGCGGAGCTGGAGGAGGCGGCCGCGATCGCGGGCTCGTACTGCTCGGAGGCGTACCTGACGGCCGCCGGCGAGAACATCCAGATCCACGGCGGCATCGGGGTCACCCTGGAGCATCCCGCGCACCGCTACTTCAAGCGGGCCACCTCCGACGCGCAGTTGTTCGGCCCTCCGCAGGCGCACCGCGCGCGACTGGCCGCCCGCGTCCTCGGCTAGGACCGGTCAGCCGCCGAGGAGCTCCTCCCAGGGGTGGCGGGCGTTGGTGCGGCGCGTGGTGTCGAGCGCCTCGGCCAGCCGCCAGAAGCCCGGCTTGGCCCGTACGCGGGCCGTGCCCATGGGGTCGATGGCGTGCAGCTCGAAGCGGACGCCCATGACGTCGAGCACCGCCGACATCTCGCTGCCGGGGCCGGCGGGCGTGACGTCGCCGGGCACGGCCAGCCGCTCGGCGAGCAGGACGGCCACCTCGGAGGCGAACGGCCCGTCACGCCATTCGAGGTGCCAGCTGTCGTCGGAGCCGCGCCACCAGGTGAGGTCGCGGCAGGACTCGATGAACTCGGCCTCGGTGGCCAGGGCCGCCATGACCCGCCCCAGGGCCTCGTGGCGGCGCGCGCCGTCGGGAGTGAGGTCGCCCTCTTCCTTCGCCCGCCGCAGCGCGTGCTTTCGCCTCACGAGCATCCACTTTGATCGCGACCGCGCCCTTCCCGCAAGTGTTTCGCGCTGGTAGTCTCTACCAAGCGAGCGCTTGGTTTACTACTTTCGCCGGAGGCGCGATGACGTCCCTACGGATCAGCCTGGGGTACGAGCTGGAGGTCCGCGGGCGCTCCCGCGAGGTCGAGCAACAGGCGTTCCAGAACGTGATCGAGCAGGTCGTGCTCGGCGACGAGCTGGGATTCGACACCGCGTGGTTCGTGGAGCACCACTTCACCAGGGGCTTCTCCCACTCCTCCGCCCCCGACCTCGTGCTGGCCGCCGTCTCGCAGCGGACCGAGCGCATCCACCTCGGGCTGGGCGTCGTGCTGCTGCCGTTCCAGTCGCCCATCCGGACGGCCGAACGGATCGCCACGCTGGACGTGGTCAGCGGCGGGCGGGTGGAGTTCGGCACCGGGCGCGGCGCCTCCCCGCTGGAGTACCAGGCCTTCCAGCGCCCGTTCGAGAAGTCGCGCCAGATCTGGGAGGACTGCCTGGAGGCCACGCTGGCCATCTGGCGGGCCGACGGCGAGCCGGTCAGCCGCTCCAACGAGTTCTTCGAGATCCCCGACGTGGCCGTCTACCCCCGTCCCGCCCAGGTGCCGCATCCGCCGGTCTGGGTGGCCTCCACGTCCCTGGACGGCTACCTCGCGGCGGCCAGGCACGGCTACAACCTGCTCGGCATGACCATGCTCAAGGGCATCGACGACGTGGCCACCGACATAGCCCGCTACCGGGAGGCGCTGGCCGAGGCGGGGTTCGACCCGGCCACGCGGCGGGTCGCGCTGATGATCCCCTGGTACGTCGGCCCCACCAGGGACGAGGCCGCCGCGACGGCCGCCGACGCCGTCCTGTGGTACATCCGCCGCCAGGTCAACCTCGTCACCCCGCCGGACTACTACGACGCGCGCCACGCCACCCACCGGGTGCTGGGCCAGCTCGCGGCCGGGATGCCGCCCGAGGAGGCGATGGCCACGTTGCGCGAGCACCTGATGGTGGTGGTCGACGACGTGGAGGGGTCGCGCAAGGCGCTGACCCGCATCGCGGAGGCGGGCGCCACGGACCTCATCCTGCAGTGCCAGGTCGGCGGCCTCGCCCACGAGCACGTGACCTCGTCCATGCGGCGGTTCATGGACGAGGTGGCGTCATGACCGCCGGGGCGGGCGCGGCGGCGTACCGCTGGCTCACCCGTGACGACCTCGGCGCGGCCGGGGCCGCCGCCACCGGGCTGCTCCACGTGCCGCCCGACGCCTCCGGCGTCTTCCCGCTCTCCGCTCCGGCGCGCTCGGCGTACCGCAGCCGGTACGGGAACCGGTCGATGCAGATCACCCGGTCCGCGCCGAGCAGGAACGCGCTGGCCACGG
>NZ_JBEXDT010000154.1:0-12561 GCF_040605905.1 Nonomuraea sp. NPDC005501
GGGTGGCCCAGCCCGGCGTCGGTCTCCGTCAGCAGCGCCAGAACCGCGTCGGCAGCCGGCCAGCGGCAGCGTCACGGCCAGCGCGACCGCCAGGCCCGCCGCGCCCCGCCGCACCTCGTGATGTCGTCGCGCCATCGCCTCACCTCTTGGGTACGGCGTGCGCCGCGGCCGCCGTCTTGGCCTAGCGCTCGCTTGGTTTTGGTCAGCGTAAATTTGCCCGGAAAGGGTGTCAACGGCCCCGGGGTTCGCCGAGCAATCGCTTGCTCACAATGGCTGCGCCGGGCTAGCGTGAGCGCATGCTCATGCGCGCCGCCGTGCTGACCGCCTTCCACGAGCCGATGGAGATCCGCGAGGTGGAGATCGCCGATCCGGGGCCCGGCGAGGTCCGGGTCCAGATCAAGGCGTCAGGGGTGTGCGGCTCCGACCTCAAGGCGATCGACGGCAAGAGCCCGGTCGTCGCGCGGCTGCCGTACATCCTCGGGCACGAGAGCGCGGGCGTCGTCGAGAGCGTCGGGGACGGCGTGACCGGCGTCCAGCCGGGCGACCACGTCATCGTCTCGATGAGCGGCCCGTGCGGCAGGTGCCGCCACTGCGGCGCCGGCCGCTTCCACCTGTGCTCGGGCCCGGCCAGGACGCGGGCCATCATGGGCGGCGAGCCGCGCGTCACGCTGGACGGCGCGGAGACCCGCCGCTTCATCGGCATCGGCTCGTTCGCCGAGTACACGGTGGTCAACGAGCCCATGTGCGTGCGGATCGCCCCTGGCGCGCCGTTCGACGCCATGTCCCTGCTGGCCTGCGGCGTCGTCACGGGCGTCGGCGCCGTGCTGAACGTGGCGCGGGTCGCCCCGGGCTCCAGCGTCCTCGTGGTGGGCTGCGGCGGCGTCGGCCTGAACGTCATCCAGGGCGCGGTCCTCGCCGGCGCGACCACGATCATCGCGGCCGACGTGGCGGAGGGGAAACTCAAGCTCGCCGAGCGTTTCGGCGCCACCCACACGCTCGCACCGGAGGACCTGCCGGCCCAGGTCGGCGAGGTGGTGCGGGGCGGCGTGGACTACGCCTTCGACGTGACGGGCGTGCCCGGCGTGCTCGCCCGCGCGTTCGCCGCCACGGCGCCGGGCGGCGCCACGGTCATGGTCGGCAGCCCTCCGGCGGGCCGGCCGATGGAGGTGGACACGTCGCTGCTGTTCTCCTCGCGCCGCCTCATGGGGACCCAGGGCGGGGACGCCGCGCCGCACCGCGACCTGCCCATGCTGGCGGCCCAGTACCTCCGGGGCCGCCTGGACCTCAACGGCCTCATCACGGAGCGGCTGCCGTTGGAGCAGGTCAACGAGGCGGTCGCGCACGTCCGCCAGGGCACCGTGGCCCGTACGGTCATCGTCTTCTGATCGGCGATCTCCTCTGCTATTCTAACGATCCTTAGAAAAGCAGACCTTGAGGAGATTGCTCATGTCGTACCCCGAGCCGCGTTACCTCGGCGAGAAGGGTGAGGTCAGCAGCCGGTTCCGGCCGGCCGACGCGCCCGTCGACCTCGTGATGGGCCCCGAGACCGACGACCCCGCGCAGCGGCGCACGCATGTGCACCACCTGGGGACGGGCGCCACCACGGGCGGCGCGTTCGGGCTGTACCGGTGGGAGATGGGGCCGCGTCCCGGCGGCGCCGGCGCGCACTTCCACCGGACCATGACCGAGTCCTTCTACGTCCTGGACGGCACGGTGCGCCTGTTCAACGGCGACCGGTGGATCGACGGCAACCCGGGCGACTTCCTCTTCGTCCCGGAGGGCGGCATCCACGGCTTCCGCAACGAGTCGGGTGCCCCGGCGACCATGCTCATCCTGTTCACCCCCGGCGCCCCCAGGGAGGGGTACTTCGAGGAGCTGGCCGAGATCGCCACGACCGGCCGACAGCCCACCGAGGAGGAGTGGACCGAGCTGTTCCTCCGCCACGACCAGTTCATGGTGTGATGGCCGGTTTCCCGGAAGAGCCGATCTACGAGCAGCTCGCCCGCATCGGCAAAGTGCTGTCCAGCCCGGTGCGGCTGCGGCTGCTCGACGTGCTCGACCAGCAGGAGCGCACGGTGGAGGAGCTCGCCGAGGAGGCGGGCATCGCGCTGAAGAACACCTCGGCGCAGCTCCAGCAGCTCCGCGCCGCCCACCTGGTCACCAGCCGGAAGGAGGGCACGAAGGTCTTCTACCGGCTGGCCGACGAGGGGGTGTCGCGCTTCCTCGGGGAGATGCAGGCGTTCGCGCACGGACGGCTGGCCGACCTGCGTGAGGCGGTGGCCCGCCACCTGGGCTCGCCCGAGGGTGTGACGGCCGCCGAGCTGGCCGCCCGGCTGGCGGACCCGGGAACGATCGTCGTGGACGTGCGCTCGGCGGCGTCCTACGCCACGGCCCACCTGCCGGGCGCGGTGTCGGTGCCGCTGGCCGAGCTGCGCGAGCGGCTTGAGGAGCTGTCGCGGGACGCGGAGATCGTCGCCTACTGCGGCGGCCCGTACTGTGTCGTGTCGCCCGAGGCGGTGCGGCTGCTGCGGGCGCACGGCTTCCGGGCGCTGTCGCTGGAGGGGGGCATCACGGGGTGGCGGCGGTCCGGCGGCGCCACCGTTGTGAGCTGAAAAATCACCTCAAATGGGTACATACCCGACGAAAGTGGCATCCACCTAGACACTGAGTGTTGACCAGGGGTTCCGATCCGGGACAGTGAAGGGACCGAAGGCCATGGGCAGCAGTCTCCGTCTCACACTCCTCGGCGGCTTCCGGCTGCTCGCGGGCGACGACCAGATCAGCGTCTCCAGCGGGTCCGAACGCCTGCTCGCCTTTCTCGCCCTGGGCTGCCGGGTGGTCTCGCGCAGCCTGACGGCCGCCACCCTGTGGCCCGACGCGCCGGAGCACCGCGCGTACGCGAGCCTGCGCTCCGCGCTGGCCCGCCTGGACGGCGCCGGCCGCCGGATGTTGCACGTCGGCTCCACCGAGGTCGGCCTGGCGCCGGACACGCGGGTCGACTTCCACGAGGCCAGGGCCCTGGCCGAGCGGATCCTCGGCCCGGACGTGCCGGCCGGCGGCGAGGACCTCGACCGCCACGCCATCGAGGTGCTGTCCCACGGCCTGCTGCCCGGCTGGTACGACGACTGGGTCCTGCGAGAGGCCGAGCAGTGGCACCAGCAGCGGCTCCACGCGCTGGAGGCGCTGTCGTCCCGGTTCGTCCGGGCCGGGAGGTTCGCCGACGCGGTGTCCGCGGCCAGCGTGGCCCTGCACGCCGAGCCGCTGCGGGAGAGCGCCTGCGCCGCCCTGGTCGAGGCCCACCTGGCCGAGGGCAACCAGGCCGAGGCGCTGCGCCAGTACCAGCTGTACGAGCGGGTGCTCCGCGGCGAGCTGGACCTGTCGCCGACGCCGCGGCTGCGCGACCTGGTGGCCGGTCTGCGCCCGGCGGACGAGGGTGGGCCGGGGCGCCGGTGATGCCGCCGTCACGCCGGCATCACGGGGCGGTCACTGGGTGCTGGCCATGCTGGCTGGTGAGCGCCGGAGCACCCGCAGGTGGCTGTCACCGCGGACCGGCGGGATCAAGGAGACAGGAATGCGTACCAGGCGAGTGATGATGCTGGCCGCGCCGGCACTCCTCGGCGCGCTCGCGTTCGGGCCGGCCGCGGAATCTCCGGCGTCCGCCTCCGCAGGCACCGCCGAGGCGTCGGCGCCGATCGTCCAGACCGCCACCGCACCCCTGAGCGCCAATCCCGGCAAGAGGTGGAAGAGGCGCTACAACAAGGGCCACGACGTCGGCTTCTCTGACGGCCGGTCCGACTGCAAGAACAACAAGCCGTTCGACCTCAACTTCACCGGCAGCGGCCCCTGGAACAAGGGCTACCACGACGGCTACATGAGCGGCTTCCACAGCTGCACGCCCAAGCCGCCCGCACCACCTGGACCGTAACCGGCAAGGGCATGTGACACTGCCTTCCCCGGACGGACGAAGGACCCCGCCCCGGCGTCAGCGGAGCGGGGTCCCTCTCCGCGTGAGGGCGTGGCGGGGTCAGCCGCGCGCGCCCACCGGCTCAGGCAGGTCGTCGCGCTCTCCCCGGCCCGCGTCTCCGCCGGTACGGCCGTCGTGGTCGTCCTCCTCGTGGCCCTCGACCGACAGGTTGGGCAGCAGCCGGTCCAGCCAGCGCGGGCACCACCAGTTCGCCCGGCCCAGCAGCACCATCGTGGCGGGCACCAGGAAGCCCCGGATGATCGTGGCATCCACGGCGATGGCCGCCGCCAGTCCCACGCCGAACGTCTTCACCATCGGGTCCGGGTACGCGATGAACGCCACGAACACGGACACCATGATGAGCGCCGCCGAGGTGATCACCCGGCCGGTGGAGCCGAGTCCCTCGGCGACCGCGCGGGAGTTGTCGCGGTGCCGCAGGTACGCCTGCCGTACGGCCGTCAGCAGGAACACCTCGTAGTCCATCGACAGCCCGAACAGCACCGCGAACAGCATGAGCGGCACGTAGCTCTCGATCGGCACCGTGAAGAAGAACATCTGCAGCGACGAAGCCTCCAGCGGCGGGTCCATGCCGACGAGCCGGCTCCCCAGCCCGACGGAGAAGACCATCGCGAGCGCGCCGAACGCGGCGCCGAGCGAGATGAGGTTCATCACCGCGGCCTTCAGCGCGACCACCGGGGCGCGGAAGGCGAGCAGCAGGAGGAGGGCGCTGAGGAGCACGACCACGCCGATGACCAGCGGCGTCCGCTCGGCCATGCGGTCACCGGCGTCGGTCAGCGCGGCGACCTTGCCGCCGACGTGCAGGTGCGCGCCGGGCACGGACAGGGCGCGGACGTCATGGACGACGTCGGCGGAGCGGGCGTCGCTGGGCGCGTAGTCGGGGATCGCCTGGATCATCACCGACCGGCCGGACGTCCCCACCTTGGCGGGGGCGACGTGCGCGACGCCGTCCACGTCCTCGATCGCGTCGGTGAGCCGCTCGACCACGGGCGCCTTGGCGTCGGCCACCTTCTCGTCGAGCCGGGCGACGACGAGCAGCGGCCCGTTGACACCCGGGCCGAAGCCCGAGGCCATGAGCTCGTACGCGCGCCGCGGCTCGGAGCCCTGCGCGCCGTACCCCTCGTCGAGCGGCCCGAGCTTGAGCGCCAGGGCGGGCGCGGTGAGGGCGGCCAGCACGACGACGCTGCCGATCAGCACCCGCCACGGGCGGCGGGCCACCCACGCCCCGAGCCCGGCCCAGCCGGACGACTCGCCGCGGCGGCGGCCGAGGAAGGGCAGCTTGAGCGCGTTGACGCGGTGACCGAGCAGCCCGAGCAGGGCGGGGACGAGCGTGACGGAGGTGAGCACGGCCGTGACGACCGAGATGCCGGTGATCCAGCCGAGCGTGCGCAGCAGCGGGAACCCGCCGAGGACCAGCGCGCTCAGCGCGACGATGACCGTGCCGCCCGCGAACACCACGGCGCCGCCCGAGCTCGCGACCGTGCGCCGGACCGACTCCTGGACGGGCACGCCGTCGGCCAGCAGTCTGCGATGCCGTGACAGCAGGAACAGCGCGTAGTCGATGCCCACGCCGAGCCCGATCATCGTGGCCATGATGCCCGCCTGCTTCGGCACGTCCACGACGTGGCCGAGCAGGCCGATGATGCCCAGCCCGGCGGCCACGCTGACCAGCGCGGTGAAGATCGGCACCAGCGCCGCCGTCAGCGTGCCGAACGCGAAGACGAGCACCAGCAGCGCGCACGCCACGCCGATGATCTCGCTCGGCCCGGTCTTGATCTCCTTGTCGGCGGGGGTGGAGCTGTCGGCGGGGACGACCTCCAGCCCGGCGGCCCTGGCGGGCTCGGCGGCCCGCGACACGACCTGGGCGGCCTCGGCTGGTTTGGTGGTGTCGTGCCCCTCCAGGCGGACGGTGATGAGGCCGATCTGCAGGTTGGAGGCGATGCCGCCGCGGCGGTAGGGCGTGTCGACCTGCTTGACGTGCGGGACCGCGCGGATGGCGGCGATCGCCCGCTCGACGGCCTCCTTGCGGGGCTTGTCGATGAGCTGCCCCTTGGCCGAGTAGACGACGAGCTGCACCGTGCCGCCTGTGTCGTAGCCGGGGCCGAAGCCGGTGCGCATGAGGTCGTGCGCGCGCTGCGCGTCCGTGCCGGGGATCGTCACGTCGTTGCTGACCGGACTGCCGAGCACGAGGCTGCCGCCCAGCAGGCCGGCCGCCGCGACCACCCATAACGCCAGTACCACCATCCCGTGCCGGGCGCACCAGCCGCCCAGCCGCCCCAAGAACCGCGTCATCGCAGGCCCCCTCCTCGACGGCCGTCCTGTACGGTCGTACAGGATCTACGATAGATCGGGATATACCCGAAGGCTGAGGCGAGTACGGAAATGAGACGATGACCACAGCCGACGACACCCGCAGCAGAATCCTCGCCGCCGCCCGCACGCTGTTCGCCGAGCGCGGCTACGCGGGGACCTCGCTCGCCGACATCGCGGCGGCCGTCGGGCTGACCAAGACCGCGGTCGCCTACCACTTCCACCCCAAGGACCGGCTGGCCGCCGAGCTGCTCGCGCCCTGCGCCGACGACATGCTCACGCTGCTGGGCGCCGAGTTCTCCGGCCGGGAGGCGTTCCTGGAGGCGCTCGTCGGCTTCGTCGTGCGGCACCGGGCGGTGCTGCGCCTGATCATGGAGGACGTCGGCGGCGCCGACGACGCCCCGCCGGGGTCGCCGGGCGAGGCCATCAGGACGTTCCGGGACGAGCTGTTCGCCCGGCTGGTGGGGCCGGAGCCGGACGCCGGGTCCCGGCTGCGCGGCTGGGCCGTGCTGGGAGCGCTGCAGTGGGGCGTGGTGCACACGACGGACCTGCCGGAGGAGCAGGTCCGCGCCGAGCTCCTCCGCGCCGCCCGCACGATCTGACGACGCTTCCTGTTCCTCAGAGGGTGCGCTTCGTGCTCAAACCGGCAGATCCGGGTACATGGAGGCATGGTCGAGCGCGATGAGGTCCCGGCTCTTGTTGCACTTGAGGTAACCGACAGGGCATCGCCCGAACTGAGCAGACGCGAGGAAGGCCGCCATGACGAGGCCGGCCTCGTTGATCCCGAAGCAGGCATCCGCGTCTATGCGCCGGCCCACGTTCTTGATCTCATGAGCCGCTCCAGTCCGTGGCCGAAGGCCGACCAGCTCCCTCGTCCCGCGTGAGGCCCAGGGTCTTCTCCGCGACGCCGGAGGAGATGGCGGACGTGCCGGCACGCCGGCGGGGTGACGAGGCGCTCGACGCCTCGCCCCAAGGCACCTTCGACCGTCTCCTCTGAGACGAGCCGCTACCCGTCGGCCAGGATGCGCTCCAAGGTGCGCCGGCCCATGCCGCTCATCGCCGGATTGCTGTCGATGTAGTACCAGACCGCCCCCATCGACTGCTGGAACGCCCACGCCTTGCCCCGTTCCCATTCCACGTCGTCGCAGCCGAGCCGTTCCCGGAGCGCCTGTCGCGGCCCGGACTCCAGCAGGTGCCACGCGCTCACCAGGTCGAGGGCGGGATCGGCCGGTCCGAAGCCGCCGACGTCGAGGATCCCGCTCAGCCGGCCCCCGGACACGAGCACGTTGCCGGGGATCAGGTCGCCGTGGGTCATCACGTCCCCCGCCGGGTCGTGGGGCAGGTTTCGCATCTTCGCCCACAGGTCGCGAAGGCGGTCCACGTCCAGAAGCAGCCGGCCGGCCTTCCGCAGGTCCTCGGTGTGCCCGAGACAGGTCTCCACCCACGCGTCATGCGTACGCAGGTCGCCTCCTCGGCCGTCGCCGGAGAAGGTCCGGCCGCGCGTGCCGATCGCGCGCAGGTCCTCGATGAGGTCGGCGAGATCGTGGGCGAACGCGACCGACTCCTCCGGGTCCGCGTCGAACGCCACGACACCGGGCAGCCACGTCTGCACCGACCACGGAAGCGGGTAGCCCACCCCGGGCTCGCCGAGCGCCACCGGCTCGGGCGTGGGAAAGCGCGTGCGGCCGGCCAGCTCGCGGGCCGCCTCGGCCTCGGTCTCCAGCCGGCGCCGGATCGACTCGACGTCGCCGGGCTGCAGCGGGAAGCGAGCCGCCAGGTCGTCGCCGATGCGGAAGATGGCGTTGACCGTCCCGTGGGAGGACACTCTCCTGACGGGCAGCTCACGCCAATCCGGGAACTGCTCGTCCACCAGCGCCCGCACCGTCTCGGGCGTCACCGTCAGCTCGTCGGCGTGCATCTTCACGCCGGCGAGCGTCCCGCGAGGCGATCCGCGACCGCAACCCGTTTTCCGCCGCATGACGGGGCACCCGATCAGGGCACCCGAAGGAGCGATCCCAGGGCGACACGTCAGGCCCTTCCCAGGTTCTCCTCCATCCAGGCGACCCCGAAGCGCACCACGTCCCCGGCCTCGAACAGGTGACTCTGCGCCGCGCCCACCATGCCGCGCCGCACCATCCCCGCGGCGATCATCTCCGCCGCGATGACGGCGAACGGCCATTGGTCCTCGGGCACCACGTGGGAGTAGTCGAAGGCCCCGTCCTGCGAGTCGATGTCGCGGAAGCGGCGCCAGACCCGCTCGCCGTCCACGAGGATCGGCTGCTCGTACTCCACGAACCGCTTGCCCGGCGCGTCCGCGAGCGCCTCGGCGTGATGCAGCAGCGTGAGGGTGTCCAGGGGAGCGCCCAGCAGCAGCACGCGGCCTCCGGCGGCGACCAGCTTGGCCAGCGGACTGCCGGGACCGTGCGGGTCGTCCCACGGGTGATCGGCCATCAGGGCGGCCGCCGACGCGCCGAGGGCGGCGAAGCTCGCGTCCGGGTGCCGGCTGCGGACCGCGCCGGGCCGGCGGCGCAGCGCCTCCGGCAGGCGTCCGTTGTCGTGGTCGGCCTCGCTCAGGTCGGGGTCGTACGGGGGATGTCCCGCGCGCAGGGCGTCCTGCCATGCCCGGGGCCAGTCGGTGAAGTCGTACGGCGGGGCGTCGTTCCAACCGCAGGTGACCATGAGGGTTCCGCGCTGCCCCACGACGTCGAGCAGGGCGTCGATGATCGTCTGCGGGCCGCCGGCCACGTACCCGATGGCGGACATACGGGTGTGGAACATGACGACGTCCCCCTCGGCGAGGCCGAGAGCGGTGAGGTCGCGGGCGATCCGGTCGCGGGTCACCGGGCCGTCGGAGTGCTTGAGCAGAGCCTGCTCGTCCATGATCGGAAGATATCGGCGGCGCGGACGCCGAGGACAGCGAATTTCCGGCCGGCCACTCGCGCGGCCAGGACCTTCGGAACCTGACAACGCCGCGAAGCGGGCATGGGCATGAGACCAAGCCCAGAAGCGAACCTGGGAACGACGTCGGACCTGATTGCAGATCACGACCTTGGTACAGCGGTCCCTGTCCTCGGCCCCGAACCGAAGGACCCGCCGTCATCTCACCGATTCTCCCCCATGCGAGAAACGGCCCTTCGCAGGCCGGCGATGATGTCTGCATTGAAATCGTTCCATGACGGAACATCGCATATGAGACCCTCGGGGTCAATGCGGTCCAGTAACTGACGCCTGTGCTCGGAAAAACGTTGCTTGAATCTGTCCAGCCTCCTACCGGACAGACCGGACGCGAGGGCCAGCTTCTCGGCGAGCATGGACTTCGGATCAGCAATTGACTCAACAGAGCCCGGCTTCGGCAGATTGAGGTTCATGCGACCGTTTGGATTGCCTGCGACCTGCCGGATGTCACGCTCGTCCAACATGAGCCAAGCCTCGGTCATCCGAATAGGGATGGCGCCGGCGTAAGAAACTCCAGGCATGACGCCTTCCACGGCCAGCCGAATCTCCCGCAGCCGGGCCTCCCGCCCATCTCTGTCCGCGTCACGGTGCACTATCACCAGTTCGTACGGACCGCCGATCTCCTTGATCATCTCCAGCTTGGACGCTAACGTCTTCTGACGAGAGGGCGGAAGTCTTTCCATCAGTGGATCCGTGATCGCCACTCTGAAACCATTTTCGATGGCTATGCGCCGGACATGGGTCGCAATGCCACTGTCGCTGGTTCCTTCACCAAGGAACAGGACGCGCAGGTTCACGCGATCTCCAACGAGAGTTGGGCCCCGGGCGGCGTTGTCAAGTAGGGCAGGATGTCGGCCTTCGTGACAGCTCTGACCTTGGATTCCTTACTATCGCGCCAACTGCCCGCAAGCGGGCGCAGTTGCAGGGCGTGGGTCATTGTCCCATCAGGCGCCTGCCTGATGTCGGACTCCGCGAAGAGCAGATCCTGCGGATCCACGAGTTGGACGACCGCGGGCGAATGCGTGTTGACAATGACTTGACGGAACGGATTGTCCGGTCCTGGCGCCTCTTGCGCGTCGACAGCCAGGTCTTCGACCAACCGAACCATCGCGTCCAGGTTTGCGGGATGTATGCCGTTCTCGGGCTCCTCCATGCAGAGGAGACCCTCGACGGAGGGGTCTTCGAGAAGAACACATAGCGCAAGAAAGCGAAGCGTCCCTTCCGACAGACTCCTGGCAGGAAGCGCAAGACCTCCAGATTCGACAAGTTGTACGGTGAAAAGCTCGCGCACATCGTCCTGTTCGACCTGCAGGTCCCTCACGTCAACGCCGGACAGGTCGGCAAGCCGGCCGGCCACTCGCGCGTATATGCGCTCCGGATCGCCGTCCTCGTAAGCTATGCGGAAGAGAGTTGCCGCCAGATGGCGTCCGGTTGGATCCATCTGTCGAGGATCGACATAACGATCCGCCGTTCGCAGGGCGGAGGGTTCCAGAGCCAGGCGACGCCATGACTGCATCTCCCGCCGCGCAGCGAGAACTGTTGGATCGTCGCTGCTCGTGACCGTACTTACGACTGTGGCAGGAGCCCGGGACGCAGCCGCTGGTTTTGGCTGCCCTCTGCTCCCCCCGTCTTGGTGAATACTGATGATCGGCTGGCCATCGGCGTCTTGAGTTGTCGAGATGAAAGCTGTACCAGCACGACGCCCATGCAGTACCGCCTTTCGAAAATGACCAGCATTGTGTCTGAAGCGAAGCCTTTCTGGTGCGTCGCCAAGCTTGATATGCCGGAGCCTTTCCGCGAGCAAACCAAGTCGCCCGATCTTCTCGATACCGCTCGGTGGAATATATGCGAGCTCCAGTTCGTAGCGCAGAAAGGTGATCGCCGGCTTGGCCGGACGCCCAAAATCGTCCTCAACCTCACCCGGAACAATCATTTCTACAGCGAACCTCATCGTGTGATCGGCTCCGGAGTAACCGTTCCAAAACAGATCTCGGGGATCACCCAATCGCTCACCATGCACACCACGGACTTCTTGGGCCGCCTCGATCAGGGATTTATCAGCCAGCAGGCTAAGGAACTGGATCACGTCGAAGACATTTGATTTCCCGGTCCCGTTGACGCCTGCGATGCACGTAAAGGGACCAAGATCGGCCTCGAAACCCAAGAGGTTCTTGAATCCGTGCACTTCCAGCCTTGTAAGCATCAGAGCCTTCCCACACGTCCATGCTAGCGGTGGCCGCAAGGATACGCCTCGTGATCAGACCCCAGCAGTACATCCGTGAGCTGACATGGAGGAGTGCTCGCTCCTTGGCTTGTCGGCCCGAGGACAACCCGGTTGAAGTCCGCCGTGTCCACCGCCACACTCTGCGGGTCGAGTCGGCTTCCGATCGCACTACAGAGTGCTCGAATGGAAGCGCATAAAGCAATGGTGCGGAAGTCGGATAGCGCCCGGAGGTGCAGGGGGCCGGAGGACCCTTGCCCAGGGGGCGTAGGGGAGCTCGGCTCCCCCCACTGAGCGCTGCCCGAGCCCCTATGCGGGAAGCGCGACGGGGAGAGCCCTGCCTTTGAGCCCGAGCCGCTCCCAGCGAAGCCGGTGAGGCCGGAGCCCCTCGATGCTCGCGCGCCGCTGTCAGGCGGGTCTGTCGGAGGCGGTGGCGGTCGGGGTGGGAGGCACCGTGGCCGGGGGTTCGGAGGGCTCCGTGGGATCGGGGTCGCTCTGGGCCAGGACGCCGACGGTGAGGACCACCCCGCTGCCGGGCTTCGCGCAGGTGCCCGGCGCGACGCTCTGCGCCAGGACCGTGCCCGCGCGCGACTCGTCCGTCACCAGCCGGGTGTCCTGCGTCACCCCGAAACCGGCCCCGCGCAGCGTCCCGCTCGCCGCCTCCCCCGTACGGCGGAGCACGCCCGGAACCTTCGTCCCGTGCTTGGACACCACGAGCGCCACCTTGCCACCGCCCGCGATCCGGGTGCCCGCCTCCGGGGCGGAGGAGAGGACCTGACCGTCCGGCCGGGCCGAGCAGGACGTGCTCACCGCGCCCAGGGTCAGGCCCGCGCTGGTCAGAGCCGTCTCGGCGGGTCCACGGCGCATGCCGGTGACGGCGGGCACCACCAGGCCGGCCGAGACGCGCAGCGCGACCGCCGTCCCCTTGGGCACCGCCACGCCGGCCTGCGGCTGGGAGCCGAGCACCTGGCCGACCTTGCGCGGGGAGTCCACCTGCGTGACCGTTCCGGCCACCAGGCCCGCGCGTTCGAGCGCCTTGACCGCCGAGCCCCGGTCGAGGCCGCCGAGCGCCGGCACGTGCACGCCGCCGGCC
>NZ_JBEXDT010000155.1:0-12231 GCF_040605905.1 Nonomuraea sp. NPDC005501
GGGCGGCCGGTCCCGGAGTTCCAGCCCGACGCCGAGACCGCCGCGCTCATCCAGCCGACCTTCGACACCCTGGTCGCCGCCGTCGCCCGCTGCGTTGACGAGGGCGCCTTCGCCCCCGCCGATCCCCGCGACCTCGCCGTCAGGCTCAACGCCCTCGCGCACGGGCTGTGCGGCCTCGAACTGCGGGGCGCCCTCGGCGACGCCCCGCAGGCGAGCCGCCACTGGGACGCCGCCTTCGACACGATGACGCGCGGACTGCGCGGCCGATGACCGGGCGCGCCGTGACGTTCCGGATCAGGCGGCGGCGGTCTCACCGGCCAGGCGGCGCAGGCCGCGCGCGAAGCTCGCGGCCTCGTCGGGCTCCCAGGTGGCGGTGAGGCGGGCGAACACCTCCTCCTGGAAGGCGTGGGCTCCGGTCAGGACCTCCGCGCCGGCAGACCTCGCCACAGCGACGGCCTGCCTGGTCGCCGCACTGGCCGTGGCCCCCCGGCCCACGGACGACCCGGCCGGCCACACCTGAGGGGCCGGTGCACTACAGGCGATGGTGAGACGCGGCGGGCATGGGCGCCTGCGCGCGTCAGCCCCGGACCGCCGTGACCGGCCCGCACACGTCACACATGAACCGTCGTGATCGGCATCGACGAGTCGGCCGGGATCTCCAGGGCGGACGGGGTGATCCCGGCGGCCACCAGGTCGGAGCCCAGGGCGGCCACCATGGCGCCGTTGTCGGTGCACAGGCCCGGCCGGGGCACGCGCAGCCGCACGCCCGCCGCGTCGCACCGCTCCTGGGCCAGGGCGCGCAGCCGCGAGTTGGCCGCCACGCCACCGCCGATGAGCAGGTCGTGCACGTCGTACTTGCGGCACGCCTGGAGCGCCTTGCGCGTCAGCACGTCGACCACGGCCTCCTGGAACGACGCCGCCACATCGGGCACGTGGATGGACTCGCCGGCCGCCTCGCGCGCCTCGACCCAGCGGGCCACGGCGGTCTTGAGCCCGGAGAAGGAGAAGTCGAGCGTGCCGTCGTCGATCTTGCCGCGCGGGAACGTGATGGCCGCGCCGGAGCCCGAGGTGGCCGCCCGGTCGATGTGCGGGCCGCCGGGGAACGGCAGCCCGAGCACCCGCGCCACCTTGTCGAACGCCTCCCCCGCCGCGTCGTCCACCGTCGAGCCGAGCGAGATGACGTCCTGGGCCACGTCGGGCACCAGCAGCAGCGACGAGTGGCCGCCCGAGACGAGCATGGCGATGCACGGCTTGGGGAGCGGGCCGTGTTCGAGCTGGTCCACGGCGACGTGGGCGGCCAGGTGGTTGACGCCGTAGAGCGGGACGCCGAGGCCGAGCGCGTAGGCCTTGGCCGCGGCGACGCCCACCAGCAGCGCCCCGGCCAGGCCCGGCCCGGCGGTCACCGCGATCGCGTCGATGTCGGAGAACCTCAGGCCGGCCTGCGCCAGCGCGGCCTCCACGGTCGGCGTCATCGCCTCCAGGTGGGCCCGGGAGGCCACCTCGGGCACCACACCGCCGAAGCGGGCGTGCTCCTCCATGCTGGACGCGATGGTGTTGGCCAGCAGCGTGTGGCCCCTGACGATGCCGATGCCGGTCTCGTCGCAGGAGGTCTCGATGCCGAGGACCAGTGGTGCGTCAGCCATCCAGCTTCTTCCTCATCATGATCGCGTCGGTGCCGTCGTCGTAGTAGCGGCGGCGGATGCCGATCTCCTCGAACCCGAAGTGCTCGTACACGCCGCGGGCGCGCGGGTTGTCGTCGCGCACCTCCAGGAACATCTCGCGGGCGCCGCGCCCGCGCGCCTCACGCAGCAGCTCGGCCAGCATCGCGCCGCCGACGCCGGTGCCCTGGTGGGCCTGGAGCACCGCGATGGTCTGCACGTCGGCCTGGTCGGCCGCGGCGGCCATGCCCGCGTAGCCGATGATGACGTCGTCGACCAGCGCCACCACGTAGTGGCGGGTGCGGGGCTGGTCGGCCAGCTCGCCGCGCATCATGCCCTCGCTCCACGCGTCGAGCGGGAACGTGGCGCGCTCGATCGCCATGACCGCGGGCAGGTCGTCCTCGGTCATCTGGCGCAGCCTCACGCTGTCACCCTCTTGGGCGCGCCGGGCACCACCGCGTCGGGACGGCGCAGGTAGATCGGGCGGGGCGGGTCGAGCGGGACGCCGGCGGCCAGGCGCTCGACGGCGAGGGCGGCCAGCGAGCCCGCGTAGGGGTAGGGCGGGTCGCCCGGCTCGCCGAGCACGTCGGGGTAGAGGGCGGCGCCGGCCCCGACGACCGGCAGGCCGTCCGCGGGCACGTCGGCGGGCCGGTCGACGGCCGGGCCGCTCACCCTGGTGCGCAGGTCGGCGTACCGGGCCCAGAACACCTCCTTGCGCCGCGCGTCGGTGGCGGCGATGAACGGCTCGTCGCGGCCGCTGCCGTAGGCGACGGCGTCGAGCGTGCAGATGCCGTACGCGGGGACGCCCAGCGTCGTGGCGAGCGCCTGGGCGGTCATCAGCCCGACGCGCAGCCCGGTGTACGGGCCGGGACCGCTGCCGGCGACGACGGCCGTGACGTCGCGCAGCGAGGCGCCCGCCTCGCCGAGCACGGTCTGGATGGTGGGCGCGAGCAGCTCACCGTGGCGCCGGGCGTCGATCGTCGTCGACTCGGCGAGAACCCGCTCGCCGTCGTGGAGCGCGGCGGTGACCGCTGGGGTCGCGGTGTCAAAGGCGAGGACCAGCACGACTGAATAGCCTACCCGCCACCCGGCTCACTCCCTGCCGCTCGTCAGGACCAGCCGGTGCGCTGCCTGAGCCAGTCGAGGGCCACCGCGCCCTGGGCGAGTTGGAACGCCCGGAGCGTGGGCAGCCCCGGCGGCGCCGGCTGACGGCCCTGCCGGACGAAGTAGCCGGCGAACGCGGCGATCACCGCGGTGATCGCCGGGTCGGGGTCGGTGACCAGCTCGTGCGGCGGCGGCCCGCCCTGCATGCCGACCGACGGCAGCAGCGCCACCCGGTCGAACCAGGGCGCGCCGACGCACGCCCACGGCCAGTCCACGACGTAGACCCGGTCGCCGGCGAGCAGGATGTTGTCGGCCCGCAGGTCGGCGTGGAGGAGCGTGTCGCCGGCGGCGGCGCGGGCCCAGCCCGACTCCAGCTCCGCCAGGCCGTCGAGGTGGCGCAGCGCCCACGGGTCGAGGCCGGTGGTGTCCTCGCCGAGGAGCCTGCGCCAGCCGCGGAAGGAGTCGCCGAACAGCTCGCCCGCGGACGGGGCGGCGATGGGCGCGGGAGTGAGCGCGGCGGACATCCGGTCGACGGCCGCGAGCACCCGGTCGAGCTCGTCGCGCCGCCACGGCATCGCCGGGTGGCGGCCCTCGATGTCCTCGAAGACCAGCACCACCCACCCCTCGGCCTCGAACGTCGTCAGCAGCCGGGGCGCGGGCACGGACGCGGGCAGGGCGGCGGCGATCGCGGCCTCGGCGCGGTAGATGCCCACGGCCTCGGCGTTCGGCTCGGGGCCGACGGCCTTGACGAACGCGCGGCGCCCGTCCGCGGTGCGCAGCCGCACGGCGGCGGCCGGCGAGAAGCCGGTGTCCTGCGTGACCGCCTCGGCCACGGGAGCGCCCAGGAACTCCTCGACGCCGGCGCGGGCGGCCGGGTGCACCCGCTCCCACGGGACGCGGCTGCCGGTGGCCGGCGGATTGGTCTCCACACTCATGTCCCCATCATCCGGATCCGGGCAACCGGATTTTCCCGTGCCGGGGAGGGGACGGCTCAGGCTCGGGAGGCGTAGACGATGATGTTGTCCACGTACTCGCCCTTGGCGTAGTCGAAGGTGCCGCCGCAGGTCACCAGCTTGAGCCCGTCGTCCACGTACACCTTCCTGGCCGGGAACCGGTCCTTGTGGACCTGCTCGACGGCCTCCACCTTGTACGTCGCGACCTTGCCGTCGCTGCGCTCCACCTTGACCAGCTCGCCCTTGCGGACCTTCCTGAGCTTGTAGAACACCGCGGGCGCCGTCTTGGTGTCGACGTGGCCCACGATCACCGAGGCGCCCTTCTCACCGGGCACCGCGCTGCCCGTGTACCAGCCGGCCACCTTGGGCTTCTCGTACGGCGGCAGCTCCACCTCGCCGCCCTTGGTCAGCCCGAGCTTCATCAGCGGCGCCTCGACGTCGATGGACGGGATGTCGATGCTCTCGGGCACCACCTTGGCGGCCTGCTGGGTGCCGATCTGGGTCTTGCCGAACATGACCAGCAGCAGTCCCGTGGCGGCCCCGGCGAGCACCACGCGTCCCGGACGTGCCATGGCGTCGTCCTCGTCAGGCTCGGTTGCGGCGCTTGAGCGCGATCCCGACGCCGGCGGCCAGGGCGAGGCCGAGCAGCACCCCGGCCGGGGCGAGCGGCAGGCCGGAGCCCTCGTCCACGTCCTTGCCGAACGTGCCGCCGCCGCCCGCGCGGGGGGCGCGGGTGGGCACGTCGCTGGGCAGCGGGTCGGCTCTGACGACGCGCAGGGTGGCGCGGCCCGTGTCGTTGGTGCCGTCGCACTTGACGTCGACCCGGTAGGTGCCGCGCGCGATGGTGCCGGACACCTGGGCCTCGCCCCGCACCCAGGGGCCGGGGCTGGGCGTGGTGGTGGCGCCGGCGGCGGGGGTCGGGGTGGCGGGGTTGAGCGGGACGCCGCTGACGAACGCCCGTGAGGTGGCGGTGCCGGTGTGGGCCGGGCCGCCGGTCGGCACGGGGCAGTTGGCGAGGATCCACACCCGCGACGTCTCTCCGGCGGTCACCCGGTCGGGGTTGAGCTCGACCTTGATGGAGGGGCGGACGGCCGGGGCCGTGGCGGTCGTGGTCGCGGTGCTGGTGGCGGTCGTGGTCGCCGTTGCGGTCGGTGTGGCCGTGGGGCTGGTCTCCGCCTGGGCCGAGCAGCCCAGTGCGCCGATCATCAGGATGGCTCCCGCGGACGCGAATCGCCTGACACCGAGCACCAGCGCACCCCACTTCGCCGTCTTCCACCAAGCATCCACCAAAAAGACGGACGCTGCCCCTCCTGATACCCAGAAATTCTGGGGGAATCCATCGCCAACGATCATGTTTCCCGTGAATTGGCGACGTATGCCAAGGGTGGCAGCATTGCCGGGCGTTGACCCCCGTTTTACTCTTCGGGCCGCTCGAACGGCGTGTCGCGACGGGGTGAGAGAGCGGCCCCTCAGCCGGACCAGCGCGCGCCGACGCCCCGCAGCGTCACGAGGCGGGCGTCGTCGCCGGTCTCACGGTCGATGTGGATCTCCAGGCGGTCCTCGGACAGCCCCTCGACCAGCCCCTCACCCCATTCGACGACGGTGACCGAATCCTCCAGCGAGGCGTCCAGGTCGAGGTCGTCCACCTCCAGGTCGCCGCCGAGGCGGTAGGCGTCGGCGTGGACCAGCGGCGGGCCCTGGCCCAGCGAGGGGTGGACCCTGGCGATGACGAACGTGGGCGAGGTGATCGGCCCCCGCACCTTCAGGCCCTCGGCGATGCCCTGCACCAGCGTCGTCTTGCCGGCGCCCAGCGGGCCCGACAGGACCACCAGGTCGCCGGGGCGCAGCCGGGCCGCGAGCCGGGCTCCGTAGGCGCGCATGTCGTCGGCGGTCGGCAACCGCTCCGCGTTCACCGCGTACTCCCCACTCTCTACAGCTCCACTCTCTTGATCAGGTCGCGCAGCACGTCGTTGACCGCGCCCGGCCGTTCGAGCTGGACCAGGTGGGAGGTGTCGGGCACCTCGGTCAGCTGGGCCTTGGGCAGCGCCGCGGCGATGGCGCGGCTGTGGTCGGGCGGGGTCAGCCAGTCCTTGTCGCCGACGATGATCGCGGTGGGCACGGGGTCGAGGACGTCGAGCGCGGACAGCTTGTCGTGGTTCATCAGCGCGGGGTAGAAGTCGGCGATCACCTCTGTCGGCGTCGCCCTGATCATGGATTCGGCGAAGTCGACCAGGGTGGGGCTGACGTTCTTGGAGTCACCGAAGCCGACGTAGCGGGTGATGAGGAAGGCGATGTCACTGCCCGCGTTGCGGGTGCGGTCGACCAGCGCGCCACGGCGCCCGAGCATGGACACCGCGCCGGGCGCCACCTTGTGGACGACCCTGGACACCAGCGCCGGCAGGCCGAGCGTGATCTCGGCCAGCTTGCCCGCCGAGGTGCCGATGAGCGCCACGCCCTTGATCCGGTCGCCGAACAGCTCGGGGCGGCGGTCGGCCAGCGCCATGATCGTCATGCCGCCCATGGAGTGGCCGACCAGCACGCAGGGGCCGGGCACGAACGTGTCGAGCAGCTCGGCCAGGTCGTCGCCGAGCCGGTCGATCGTGGCGTCGCCGGCCTCGGCGCGCTGGGAGCGGCCGTGCGAGCGCTGGTCCCACAGCACGACGCGGTGGCTCTCGCGCAGGTCGCGGCGCTGGTAGTGCCAGGACTCCAGGCTGAGACAGTAACCGTGGCAGAAGACGACCGTCAGCGGCGCGTCAGTCCCGTCCTCCGGCCCGTCGATCTCGACGTGCAGCGCCACGCCGTCCGAGGTGGTCAGCGTGCGCTCCCGGCCCCGCAGCTCGCCGAACGGCTCGGCCAGCTCGGCGTCGGGACGCACCCTGATCCGGCCCACCGCGTAGCGCTTGGCCAGTGTCGCCGCAGCGACCCCCGCCGACGCGGCACCGACGATGGCTCCGGCGATGCCGACCCTGCGGCGTGTCGTCGTGGTCATGGCCCCGTGCCCCCTCTCACTCCTGGCTGTCGCGCACGTGGACTCGCGGCACCCGCGCGCCGATCCTCGTCACGATCTCATGCGTGATGGTGCCGAGGTTATCCGCCCACTCCTGAGCGGTGGGCTCGCCCCTACCCCCGGATCCGAAGAGAACGACCTCCTCGCCCTCGGCCAGGGCGTCGTTCCCGAGATCGATCATGAACTGGTCCATGCACACACGCCCGGTCACGGGCCTGCGCCGCCCTCCGGCCAGCACCTCGGCCCGGCCGGTCGCGTGCCGGAGCACGCCGTCGGCGTAGCCGAGCGGGACCAGGCCCAGCCAGGTCTCACGCTCGGTGACGTGCAGGTGCCCGTACGAGACGCCGGAGCCGGCGGGGACCCGCTTGACCAGCGACAGCCGGGCGAGGAGCGTCATCGCCGGCCGCAGGCCGAAGTCGCCCAGCTCGGGGACGGGGCTCAGCCCGTACATCGCGATGCCGGAGCGGACCATGTCGAAGCGGGCCCGGGGCAGCGTCATGATGGCGGCGGAGTTGGAGAGGTGCCTGATGACGTGGGAGCCGCCCGCGCCCGACTGCTCGGCCAGCTTGAGCGCCTCCTCGAACGCGTAGAGCTGCGCGTCGATCGACGGATGGCCGGGGATGTCGGCGCAGGCGAAGTGGGACCAGAGGCCGACGATCTCGATGGCGCCCTCGGCCTGGAGACGGGCCGCCCTGGCCAGCAGCCCGGGCCAGGCGGCGAGCGGCGCGCCGCCCCGGCTCATGCCGGTGTCGGCCTCCAGGTGCATGCGGGCGGTGCGGCCGGTGCGCCGGGCGGCGGCGGCGATCTCGTCCAGGATGGTCTCGTCGGACGCCGACAGCTCGACATCGGCCTCCAGGGCCTCCGCGACGGGCTCGCCGGGGCCGATGATCCACGACAGCACCGGGGCGGTGACGCCGGCCGCGCGGAGCTCCAGCGCCTCCCTGATGTACGCGGTGCCGAGCCTGCTCGCCCCGCCCGCCAGGACCGCCTCGGAGGACGGCACGAGGCCGTGCCCGTAGGCGTCCGCCTTGACGGCCCCCATCAGCTGGGCGCCGCCGGCACGCTCCTTGAGCAGGGCCACGTTGTGCTCGATCGCGGCCAGGTCCACCCGCGCCTGCGCGGGCGTCGCCATCGGGAATCCCATCCCCCCAGTTTGGCAGCTCACCCAGGTGACTGGGCGCGGTTCACCGGTGAACCCCCGCTCGCCCGGGTGCGCCGGGCGGGGTTCACCGGTGAACCCCCGTCGAACGGGCGACCTCGCGGATCGCCTCCGGGACCGCCGCCGCCACGCCCGCCGCGTGCAGCGGCGCGCCCGAGGCGGCGATCCTCCCGGCCAGCCCGTGCAGGTACGCCCCGCACGAGCCCGCGTCGTAGGTCCCGAGCCCTTGCGCGAGCAGCGCACCGGCCACGCCGGACAGCACGTCGCCGGTTCCGCCCGTGGCCAGCCACGGGGTGCCGGTGCCGTTGACCCGCACCGGCCTGCCCTGCTCGGCGACGACCGTGGTGGACCCCTTGAGAAGCACGGTCGCGCCCAGCTCGGCCGCCGCGCCCCGGGCGTGCGCCAGCCGGTCGGCCTCGATCTCGTCCCGCCCGGCTCCCGTGAGGCGCGACAGCTCGCCGGCGTGCGGGGTGACCAGCACGGGCGCCGTACGGCCGAGCAGCGCGCGCTCGCGGGCGAGCACCGTGAGCCCGTCGGCGTCGACCAGCACGGGCACGTCGCTCGCCAGCACCTGCGCCAGCAGCTCCCGCGCCCAGTCGCCCGTGCCGAGGCCGGGCCCGATCACCCACGCCTGCACCCGGCCGACGCCGTCGAGCGAGGGCCGGTCCAGCTCGGTGATGACCGCCTCGGGCCAGTGGGCCCGCACCTGCGCGACCGGCTCGCCGGGTCCGGCGTAGCGGACCATGCCCGCGCCGGCCAGCAGCGCGCCGCCCACGGCCAGCACGGCCGCCCCGGTGTACTGGTCGCTGCCGGCGACGACGCCGACCACTCCTCGGCGGTACTTGTCGCTCTCGGCGGCCGGGCGCGGCAGCAGGGCCGCCACGTCGGCGCGGGACAGCCCCGCCACGTCGGGGTCGGGCAGGAAGGGGCCGAGCCCGATGTCGACCAGCTCCACCTCGCCCGCGAGGGCGGCCCCCGGGTCCACCAGCAGGCCGGTCTTGCGGGCCCCCATGGTCACGGTCAGCCGGGCCTCGACGGCGGCGCCCTCCACCCGGCCGCTGCTCGCGTCCACCCCGCTGGGCACGTCCACGGCGACCGTCGGCGCCGCCGCCGCGTTGGCCGCCCGGACGAGCTCCCGGTACGGCTCCCGCAGCGCCCCGGACGCCCCGATGCCGAGGAGCCCGTCCACGATGAGATCGGCCCGCCCGACCGCCTCCGCGCCGGCCACCCGGCCACCGGCCAGCAGGAGCGCCTCCAGCCCCGCCTCGTGCGTCCTGCCGCCCGCGAGCACGGCCTCGACCCTGGCGCCGCGCCGGGCCAGCCGAGCCCCGGCGTACAGGGCGTCGCCGCCGTTGTCGCCGCTGCCGACGAGCAGGGCCACGCGGCTGCCGTACACCTTGCCGAGCAGCCCCGCGCACGCGGCGGCGAGCCCGGACGCGGCCCGCTGCATGAGCGTGCCGTCGGGCAGGCGGGCCATCAGCTCCCGCTCGGCGGCTCTGATCTGGTCGGCGGTGAAGGCGGTGCGCATGATCCGAAGCTATCCCTCCGCGATCACGTAGGCCACGGCGACGCCCGCGTCGTGGCTGAGTGACAGGTGCCAGCGCTTGACGCCGAGCTCGTAGGCGACCTCGGCGGCGCGGCCGGTCACGTGCAGCTCCGGCCTGCCGTTGTCGCCACGCCGCACCTCGGCTTCCAGGTGGCCGAGCCCGGACGGCGCGCCGAGCGCCTTGGCCACGGCCTCCTTGGCGGCGAAGCGGGCGGCCAGCGACCGCGCCGGCAGGTCACGCTCGGCCTCGGTGAACAGCCGCGCCCGCAGCCCGGGGGTGCGCTCCAGCGTGGCCTCGAACCGGGCGATGTCGACCACGTCCACCCCGATGCCCAGGATCATCCCCCCAGGCTAACGGCGCCTCCACGCCGCGGGCTCAGAACGCGCCGCGCTGCCACGGCCCCCAGATGGCGAACGACATGCCGTGCGTGGACTGGATGTTGACGTACAGCGTGTGGCCGCCCGGGCCGAACGTGGACCCGGCGAACTCCGCGCCCGGGTCGCCCGCGACGGGCTCCATCCGGCAGAAGTCGAACAGCTCGCCGTGCCGGGTCAGGCCGCGCAGGTAGTTGTCGCCGTCGCCGTCCTCGCACAGCACGAGGGTGCCGCGGGGGCTGGCCGTGACGTTGTCGGGCAAATCCAGCACCGTGGAGCGCGGCGACTCGTACACGAGCTTCAGCTTGCCGCTCCACGTCTCGTACGCCCACACCTGCCCGCGGCCCTTGCCGAACCCGGAGGGGGCCGCGTCGCCCGAGGCGGTGGCGCCGCCCTGGGTGGAGACGAAGTAGATCATGCCCTGGTGGTGGATCGCCCCTTCGAGGCGGGAGAAGATCGCGGCGCCCTTGGCCCGGCCCTGCTTGCCGACGGCCTGCACGGCCTCGTCGTTCGGCGGCCTGCCGGTGAAGTCGGGGTCGGGCTCGTCGATGTCGACCCAGGCGGTGGTGTACGCGGCTCCGGCGCGCTGGCCGGCGGACAGGTCCTCGCGGGGCGAGCCCTTGACCGCGAGCATCTGGAGCCGCCCGCCGTCGAGCAGGCGCCCGGCCTTGAGCGGGTGCTTGGGCGGCAGGTAGCGGTAGAGGCCGGAGGCGAAGCTGAAGCAGTCCTCGGTCAGGTAGAGCGCGCCGGACCGGGGGTCGAAGGCGGCCGACTCGTGCGCGAACCGCCCCGCCGATCTGATCGGCGTGGCCGTCGCGGAGCCGGTCACGGGCACCTCGAAGATGTAGCCGTGCTTGCGGGTGAGCTTGGAGTTGTCGCCGCCGGAGAAGTCGTCGCCCACGTCGGGCCCGTTGACGGTCTCCTCGCAGCTCACCCACGCCTTCCACGGCATGGGGCCGCCGGAGCAGTTGAGCATGGTGCCGTTGAGCGACGGGCCGGCCTTGAGCACCTCGCCGTGGCCGGTGACCTGGAGGGTGACGGTGCCGCCGCCCGCCATCCGGTCGTAGGCCTTGTCCTTGTCGCCGAACGCGCCGACGGGGCCGCCGACCTCGTGGTTGCGCACGAGGTACGCGGTGCCGCGCGGTCCGGCGAACGCCGCCATCCCGTCGTGGCGGCCGGGGACGGTGGAGCCGTCGGGGAACTTTCCGCCCGCCTCGTTGAAGGAGCGGTAGCTGAAGCCGTCGGGCAGGTGGAGGCGTACCTGGCCGTCGCGTTGGTCGCGGACGGCGCGCAGCGGGCCGTAGCCCCGCACCCGGGTGACCCCGCCGCGCTCCGACGCGCAGGCGACGCCCGCGAACGGCCCGGCGATGCCGACGGCGGCCGCCACGGCGGCCCTGGCCAGGAAGCGACGACGGTCCATGAACCCTCCCGGGGACACTGGCTTCTCCGAACAGTAGCCGTCCCAGATTCGCGGCACTCCCGGTTTCGGGGAGATCACGGCAGGGGGATGGCGCCTTTCCCCGAACTGAATGTCGAGAACTCCACAGGTTCATCCACAGGCTGTGGACAACCCGCCGACCCGGCCGGGACTCGCCCGCGGCCGCGTCGCTACGCTGCCTAGGTGAACAACGGCTACGTGGAACTGAGCAGGGAGCAGTGGAGCGACCTCCGCAAGAACACGCCCTTGACTCTCACCGCAGAAGAGCTGGAAGAGCTGCGCGGCCTCGACGACCCCATCGACCTGGTCGAGGTCACCGACATCTACCTCCCTCTGACCAGGCTGCTGAACCTGCACTACACGGGGTCCAAGCAGCGCAGCAGCGTGCTGAACGCCTTCCTCGGCCATCCCGAGCGGCGTGTGCCGTACATCCTGGGCATCGCGGGCAGCGTCGCGGTCGGCAAGTCGACGACGGCGCGGCTGCTGCACACGCTGCTGGCCCGCTGGCCGGAGCACCCGCACGTGGAGCTGATCACCACCGACAGCTTCCTCTACCCGAACGCGGTGCTGGAGTCCAAGGGCATCATGCACCGCAAGGGCTTCCCGGAGAGCTACGACCGCAGGGCGCTGGTCCGGTTCGTGGCCGAGGTGAAGGCGGGGACGGCCGAGGCGAAGGCGCCGATCTACAGCCACCTGGAGTACGACATCGTCCCCGGCGCCACCCAGAGCGTGAAAAGTCCGGACATCCTGATCATTGAGGGGCTGAACGTCCTCCAGCCGGCCCCGCTCACCTCGCTCGCGGTCAACGACTACTTCGACTTCTCCATCTACGTCGACGCCAAGGTCGAGGACATCCGCACCTGGTACGTCGAACGCTTCCACAAGCTGCGCCGCACCGCCTTCGAGGACCCCAAGTCGTACTTCCGGCACATCGCCGAGCTGTCGCACGACGAGGCCACGAAGTTCGCCGTCAACGTCTGGCGCGACATCA
>NZ_JBEXDT010000156.1:0-11896 GCF_040605905.1 Nonomuraea sp. NPDC005501
CCCGCTTGGGGCGGCGGCGGGGTGCCGCCACGGGCGGCGGCGCCTGCGCGACGGCGGGCGGGCTCACGCTCCGGCTCATGTCAGGAGGCCTTCTGGGACTGCAGTTCCTGGTTGAGCTTGGTGTTCAGGCCCTCCATCGCGGTCTTGACGTCGGCGGAGCAGTCGGCCCACACCGTGTTGATCGCGTCGGCCGAGGTCTGCCGGATGGGCGCCCAGTTCGGCACCGGAGGCGCGTAGACGGCGTTGGCGTAGGACTCCTGGAACACCTTCCAGCGCGGGTCCTGCCGCTCGGCGGCCATGTCGATCTGGGTGTTGACCGGCAGGCGGACGATGACGCCGTCGGCGTCCTTGTTCATGCCGATCTGCTGGCCGTCGGCGGAGGAGGCGTACTCGGCGAACTTCCGCTGCCCCTCCTCGTTGTCCGAGCCCGCCATGAGGTAGACGTTCTCGCCCTCGCCGAGGGTGCCGGGGCCGCCGGACGGGCCCTTGGGCACGGGGACGACCTCGACCTTGTCGGTGCCGATGTTCTTGACGAAGCGGGCGAGCACGTACGGGCCGACCAGATAGATGCCGGCCTGGCCCTTCTCGAACACCTCGTGGGAGACGGTCGTGTCGTTGCTGACCGCGCCGGGGTTCACGGTCTTGGTCTTGCAGAACTGGTCCTGGAGGTACTGCACCGCCTCGACCGTCTTCGGGTCGTTGACCACGGAGGTGAACTTGCCGGGGGCCGTCGCCTTCACGAAGTCGCCGCCGTTGGCGTAGATGAGGGAGGAGGCGTACCAGGAGGCGTAGCCGCGCTTGGTGCCTCCCGGGATGACGAAGCCGGCCGTGTCCTTCTGGCCGTTGCCGTCGGGGTCCTTGTCGGTGAACGCCTGGGCGAGCTTGGTGAGGTCCTCCCACGTCTTGGGCGTGTCGAGGCCGACCTTCTCCCGCCAGTCCTTGCGGACGATGAGGGCGAACGCCTGGGCGGAGAACGGCACGCCGTAGTACTTGCCGTCGCCGCCCTGTGCGGCCTTCCACGCCAGCTCCGACAGCTTGTCGGCGCCGGCGAGCTTGGCCTTGTCCACCTCGCGCACCCAGCCCTGGGTGTGCATGTTGCCGAGTTGTGCGGTGTCGTTGATGACGATGTCGGGCAGCTTGCGCTGCGCCGCCTGCTGCTGCAGTTTCGTCTCGAAGTCGTCGAAGATCGCGACCACCTTGGTCTTGATCCCGCTGGACTTCGTGAAAGCGTCGGCCAGCTTGACGGCCGTCTTCGCGGAGAGGGACTCAGGCGCCTGCCTGATCCAGATCTCCAACGCGTCGTCGCCTGAGCCGGACCCCCCGGAGCCGCAGCCTGTCATCGTTACGGCCAGGGTCGCTGCGAGCGCGACCCCGAGCAGATGGCGTGACATCAGACCGCCTCCTGTTCACATATATGGACATGTGCCGCCCATGTGGACCTCGTCAGGTGAACGTAACGAGTGACCTACATCACGGTCAATATTCAAGAATGTGAATTTAAGTCACCGTTGTGTACAAGGGGACCATGCGCATTCTCATGACCGGCGCGGCCGGGAAGGTCGGCACGCTCCTCCGCCCACGCCTGGCCCGCGAGGGCCGCGTCCTCCGTCTGTCCGACATCCGCCCGGTCGACACCGGCCCGGGGCCGGGGGAGGAGGAGGTCACCGCCGACCTGACCGACCCCGCCGCGATGGCCGAGGCGATGAAGGGCGTCGACGCCGTGCTCCATCTCGGCGGGCAGAGCCGCGAGCACCCGTGGGCCGACATCGTGCGGGCCAACATGGACGGCACCCACGCGCTCCTGGAGGCCGCCCGCGAGGAGGGGGTGCGGCACGTGGTGATGATGGGCAGCCACCACGCCGCCGGCTTCCACACCCGGCCGCCCTCCGGCGAGGACCTGCCCGACTACGCCTTCCCGCGCCCCGACACCTTCTACGGCGTCAGCAAGGTCGTCATGGAGGCACTGGGCAGCCTGTACCACGACCGCTTCGGCATGAACGTGACCGTGATCCGGCTCGGCACCTGCAACGAGGCGTCCGGCGACACGCGCGGCCTGGCCACCTGGATCTCGCCCGACGACCTGACCCGGCTGGTGGAGGCCGCGTTCACCGCCCCCGGCTACCACGTCGTCTGGGGCGTCTCGGACAACGCCCGGCGCTGGTGGTCGCTGGAGGAGGCCCGCGCCATCGGCTACGTCTCCCAGGACGACTCGGAGGCCCACGCCGCGCCCGTCCTGGCCGAGCAGGGCGAGCCGGACCTGTCCGAGCCGCTCCACGACCGCGCCGGTGGCGTGTTCACGCTGAGGGAGCTGGGCGGCAAGTGGTGACCCGGGCGACCTGACCGGCGGGGAGCGCCGCGCCTCCCCGCCGGACACGTTCCGTAACCGCCTCCGGCGGCCCCTCGGTGCTCCTAAACATGCAACCGGTTGTAGTCCCACGATGCCAAGGCCAAAACGTTAACTGACCTCATCTTCCCTGTTCGCCCGCGTGAGCTGGGGTTTCCGAGTTGACGATATATCGGTAACGGGTTTGTAACGTCTGCAAAGGGTTGACGAAACTTTTCGCATCCCTATAGGAAGGCGCTATCCGATCCCGCCGTGCCGGGGAGGCCCTGGAATGAGGGATGCATGAATCCATGTCTGATTCGCTGTCCGTAACCCCGGAACGTGTGCTCACGCCCGTGCCGCCACGGCCGGGCCGCCGGCAGAGACCGGCGGTGAACGCTCACCGGAAGCGTGAGGCCCTGACGGCCTACGTCTTCCTCGCCCCCTGGTTCGTGGGGCTGTTCGTCATCACCGTGGGGCCCATCCTGGCCTCGCTGTACCTGTCGTTCACCGACTACAGCCTCCTGGAGGAGGGCTCGTGGGTCGGGGCCGACAACTACGTCAAGATGTTCACCCAGGACGACCGGTTCCTCACCTCGCTGAAGGTGACCACGATCTACGTCGTCGTGTCGGTGCCCCTGCAGCTCGCCTTCGCGCTCCTCCTGGCCCTCGCCCTGGACCGGGGCCTGCGCGGGCTGCCGTTCTACCGCTCGGTCTACTACCTGCCCTCGCTGCTGGGCGGCAGCGTCGCCATCGCCATCCTGTGGCGCAAGCTGTTCGGCGTCGACGGCCTGTTCAACGCGGTGCTCGCGATCTTCGGGATCGAGGGGCCGGGCTGGGTGTCCAGTCCCGACACGGCGCTCGGCACGCTGATCCTCCTGCACGTGTGGACGTTCGGCGCGCCGATGGTCATCTTCCTGGCCGGCCTGCGGCAGATCCCGCGCAGCTACTACGAGGCCGCCTCGGTGGACGGGGCGAGCCGGCTGCGCCAGTTCCGGTCGATCACGCTGCCGCTGCTGACGCCGATCATCTTCTTCAACCTCGTGCTGGAGGTCATCAAGTCGTTCCAGTCGTTCACCCAGTCGTTCATCGTGAGCGGCGGAAACGGCGGGCCGGTCGACTCCACGCTCTTCTACACCCTCTATCTCTACCTCAAGGGCTTCAAGAGCTACGAGATGGGCTACGCGGCCGCCATGGCCTGGGTGCTCCTGCTCATCATCGCCGGCCTGACCGGCGTGAATTTCCTCGCGTCGAAGTATTGGGTCTTCTATGGCGACACGAAGTAACGCGGTCCCGTTCCTCTTCCGCCCGATGAGGGGCGGCCGCCTGCTCAAGCACCTCATGCTCGCGGGCTTCGGCCTGGTGATGCTGTACCCGCTGCTGTGGATGATCTCCAGCTCGCTCAAGCCCGAGGAGCTGATCTTCCGGGAGCCGGGGCTGCTGCCGAGCACCGTCACGCTGGACAACTACAGCGAGGGCTGGAACGCGCTCAAGCACTCGTTCGGCTACTACCTGTGGAACTCCGCCGTCATCACCGGCCTGAGCGTCCTGGCGAACCTGGTCGCCTGCTCGCTGGCCGCCTACGCGTTCGCCCGGCTGAACTTCCCCCTGAAGAAGCTGTGGTTCGCGGTCATGCTGGGCTCGATCATGCTGCCGCACCACGTCACGGTCGTGCCGCAGTACATCGTGTTCTCGAAGCTGGACTGGATCAACACGATCTGGCCGCTGATCGTGCCGAAGTTCCTGGCGACGGACGCGTTCTTCATCTTCCTGATGGTGCAGTTCATCCGGACCCTGCCACGAGAGCTCGACGAGGCCGCCGCGATCGACGGCGCGGGCTACTGGCGCGTGTTCCTGCAGGTGATCCTTCCGCTGTGCGTACCCGCGCTCGCCACGACCGGCATTTTCACCTTTATCTGGACGTGGAATGACTTCTTTAGCCAGAACCTGTATCTGACGAACAGCGATAACCTCACGGTGGCCGTCGCCCTCCGCCAGTTCCTGGACTCGAGCGGGGAGTCGTCGTGGGGACCGATGTTCGCGATGTCGATCGTGTCACTCGGGCCCATCTTCGGGTTCTTCCTGGCTGGACAGAAGTACCTGATCCGCGGTGTGGCTACCACCGGCCTCAAGTAGCCGATTCACCCCCCGCATTCTCCTAGAGGAGGTAGAGCTGTGAGTCTCGGCTCTCGTAAGAAGATGTGGACGGTTGCCGTCATGACGGCGGCCGTGATGACGGCGGCGAGCGCGTGTGGCGGTGGCAGCGGCGGCGACGGCGGCGGCTCCGGCGACAAGACGAAGATCGTCTTCTCCTACTGGGGCAGCGACGCCCGCCAGAAGCTCACCGAGCAGGCCCTGAAGAAGTTCGAGGAGAAGAACCCGACGATCGACGTCGAGGGCGACTTCTCCAACTGGGACAGCTACTACGAGAAGCTCGCGACCAAGGTGGCGGCCAACGACGCCCCCGACGTCATGAGCATCGAGATCCGCGGGCTCAGCGAGTACGCCGGTCGCGGCGCGCTGGCGGACCTGGCCGGCAAGGTGCCCTCCGCCGACCTCGACCAGCAGGTGCTCACCAGCGGCCAGGTGGACGGCAAGCAGTACGCCATCCCCACCGGCGTCAACGCCTTCTCCATGCTGGCCAACCCCTCCGTGCTGGAGAAGGCCAAGCAGAAGCTGCCCGACGACAAGAGCTGGACCTGGGACGACTGGATCAACCTGGCCAAGCAGGTGTCGGGCTCGGGCGGCAACGTGATGGGCGCCGAGTACAACCCCAACCCGGCGTGGCTGCAGATCTTCGCCGCCCAGCGCGGTGAGAAGTTCTACGACGGCAACAAGATCGGCGTCTCCGTCGACACCATCAAGGCGTGGTGGAACATCAGCCAGCAGCTCATCCAGGCCAAGGCGGCTCCCGAGCCCGCCAAGAGCGCCGAGCTGCTCACCGCCGGCCCCGAGCAGTCGCTGCTGGCCACCAACACCGGCGCGATGGGCATGTGGTGGAGCAACCAGCTCAACGCCCTGTCCAAGGCGTCCGGCCAGGAGCTCTCGCTGCTGCGCATGCCCAAGGACAAGGGCGCCACCAGCGCCGGCATGTTCCTCCAGCCGGCCATGTACTACACCGGCTCCGCCAAGTCCGAGCACCCGGCCGAGGCCGCCAAGCTGATCGACTTCCTGGTCAACGACCCGGACGCCGCCTCCATCCTGCTGAGCGACCGCGGCCTGCCCACCAACGCCAAGGTGCTGGCCGCCGTCAAGGACAAGCTGCCCCCGGTCGACCAGCGGACCCTCGCCTTCATCGACGAGATCAAGGGCGAGCTGAGCCCGATCAGCGCCCCGCCGAAGGGCGCCCTCCAGATGGAGGACATCCTCAAGCGCAACACCGACGAGGTCCTCTTCGGCAAGACCACGCCGGACGCGGGCGCCCAGAAGTTCCTGTCCGAGGCGAACGCCGCCATCGCCGGCTGACGCCGGCCTCCTGACCGTCCCACGAGGGGGCGGTCACAGCACCGCGGGCTGGGGGACGAGCGCCCCCAGCCCCTCATCTCGAATCTCGGGGAGAGCACGTTGAGCACCAGGTACGCTTTCGTCGGCCTCGGCCACCGCGCCCAGATGTACGTGGACGCGCTGCTGGGCGACTGGAGCGACGCGGGGACCATCGCCGGTCTCTGCGACACCAACCGGACCCGCATGGCCTACTACGTCGAGCGCATCGGCCGCGAGGTGCCCTGCTTCGCCCCCGACGAGTTCGGCAAGCTGCTCGACCTGGCCGACACGGTCATCGTCGCCACGGTCGACGCCACCCACGCCCGCTACGTCTGCGCCGCCCTGGACGCCGGCAAGGACGTCATCGTGGAGAAGCCGCTCACCGTCGACGCCGAGAGCGCCGCCGCGATCGCGGAGGCGGCCGGGCGGGCCACGGGCCGGCTGGTGGTCACCTTCAACTACCGCTACTCCCCGCGCAACTCCGCGGTGAAGCGCCTCATCAGCGAGGGCGCCATCGGCGAGGTCACCTCGGTCCACTTCGACTGGGCCCTCGACACCATCCACGGCGCCGACTACTTCCGCCGCTGGCATCGCGACCGCGCCAACTCGGGCGGCCTGCTCGTCCACAAGTCCACCCACCACTTCGACCTGGTCAACTGGTGGCTCGCCGCGGCGCCCCGCCTCGTGTTCGCCCAGGCCGACCTGCGCTTCTACGGCACGGCCCTGCCCCGGGGCGAGCGCCCCGAGCGCTCGCACGGCGCGCCGGGCCTCGGCACCGACCCGTTCCTGCTCGACATCTCGGCCGACCCCCGGCTCAAGCGCCTCTACCTCGACGCCGAGCACGAGGACGGCTACATCCGCGACCAGGACGTCTTCGCCGACGGCGTGACCATCGACGACACCATGTCGGTGCTGGTCCGCTACGCCAACCGCGCGATCCTCACCTACTCGCTCACCGCGCACGCCCCCTACGAGGGCTACCGCGTGGTCTTCAACGGCACCGAGGGCCGCATCGAGCTGGAGGTGTGCGAGCGGTCGTGGACCCCGCCGCAGGCCGCCATCGACCCGAGCGCCGCGAGCAAGGAGCACGCCGCGGGCTCCTGGGAGCGGCTCGTCCTGCACCGCCACTGGCAGCAGGCGGAGGAGGTCCCGATCGAGCGGGGCGCGGGCGGCCACGGCGGCGGCGACCGGCTGCTGCTGAACGACGTCTTCCGCGGCCCCGGGGACGATCCGCTCGGCCGCCCGGCCGGCTACCGCGACGGCATCCGCAGCGTGCTGGTCGGCGTCGCCGCCAACCGCTCGGCCGCGACCGGCCTGCCCGTCGCCCTCAGCGAGGACGGCACCAGCCTGGCCGATGCCTGAGCGGGGACCCGGGCAGGCGCCCGCGCTGCGCCACCTCGCGGAGTTCTCCGGGCTGGCCGAGGTGGCCGCGCGCGGGCGCGGCCTGTTCCCCGAGGCCGCCCCGGGTCCCGCGCTGCGGCGCGCCGCCCGCGACGCGGTCGGCGTGCTCGACCTGGCCGCGGACGACGTGCGCGTGGAACGGTCCTGGACCGCGGGCGACCTCGACGGCGAGGAGCTGTCCTGGTCGCTCGGCTACGGCCCGCGCACCCGGGCGTACCTGCTCAGGCCGCGCGGCGCGACCGGCCCGCTGCCGGGCGTCGTCGCGCTGCACTGCCACGCCGGCATGAAGTTCGCCGGCAAGGAGAAGATCGCCGACGGCCCCGAGCCGCCGTCGCCCGAGGTCGCGCGGCTGCGCGGCCGGATCTACGACGGCCGGGCCTACGCCGGTGACCTGGCCCGGCAGGGGTTCGCCGTGCTGGTCCACGACGTCCTCGGCTGGGGCAGCCGCCGCTTCCCGCTGGAAGCCATGCCCGAGCCTGTGGCGGCGCTGGCCGCCGGGGGCGGGCCCGAAGGGCTGTCCGAGGCCGACCGCTACGACCGGGCGGCGGCGCAGCACGAGCACCTGCTGGAGAAGTACTGCACGCTGCTCGGCACGTCGCTGGCGGGCGCGGTGGCGGGGGAGGACCTGGCCGCCGCGGCCTACCTGCGGGCACGCCCGGACGTCGGCCCGGTGGGGTGCGTGGGGCTGTCGGGCGGCGGCCTGCGCGCCGCGCTGCTCGGCGCGTTCGACCCCGGCATTCGGGCGGTCGCCGTCGCGGCCATGATGGCGTCGTACCGCGACCTGCTCGACCGCCACGTCGCGTCGCACACGTGGATGCTCTACCCGCCCGGCCTGTCGCGGGTGTGCGACTGGCCGTCACTGGCGGCCGCACGCGCTCCGGAGCCGCTCCTGGTCCTGTACGGCGAGCGGGACGAGCTGTTCCCGCCCGCCGGGATGCGCCGGGCCCACGAGATCATCTCCCGCGCGTACCCGGAGGGCGGCTACGAGGGCGTCTTCTTCGACGCCCCGCACGCCTTCACCCTGCCCATGCAGGAGCACGCCTTCGCCTGGCTGTCGCGGCACCTGGCGGCCTGAGCCCGCGGTCGCCGCCAACGACGCTCAGGCCGTCGCCTCGGTCACCAGATCCGGGACCTCGCCGGGCGCCAGGCGGCCGTCGGCGACGACCACGGTGACCCGGCGGGCCAGCACGTCGCCGAAGACCAGCGGCGTGTCCCAGGCCAGCGCCGTGCCCACCCCGGGGTAGTCCGCGACCCGCACGAACCACGGGTCGTCCTCCTGGGCGAACACCAGTGTCCAGTCCTCCGACGACAGCGCCAGCCACGGCGCCCGCGACCCGTGCACGGCCTGCTCGCCCTCGGCCTCCCCGGTGAAGACCCGCAGCCCCGGCGAGCCGGCGGGAGCCCGCCAGAAGAACCCGCCGTACCCTGCTCCGGCCCGGCCCTTGGTGGCCGAGCTCTGGATCGTCAGCGGCGAGCCGGTGAGGTTGCGCAGCGTGAAGGAGAAGCGCAGCGCCCAGCCCCGCGACAGCGGGACCGCCCGCGCCGTCCGCTCCTCGCGCACGACCGGGTCCTCGCCCGGCCGCTCCCAGAGCAGCGTCTCGGCGAACCCCGCCAGGTCGCGGCCGGTGAACTCCACGTGCCGCTGGACGCCGTGGTTGTCGAGCCAGGTCGGCCCCTGGTCGCGGACGAAGGTGCGCCCGCCCCAGAAGTTGCGCCCGCCCACGTCCGTCACGGCCACGCCGGCGCCCAGGTGGTGCGGGTGGTCCTGCGGCCGCACCTCGGTCACGACGACGCCCCCGAGCGTGCGCACCGGATGCAGGTACGGCCGGGGCGACTCGGTGAGCGGCAGGTCGGGACGCGTCACGTACTCGGCGACGACCCCGCCCCCGGCGACCAGCGGCACGGCCCAGGGCGCGCCCACCTCGGAGAACAGCGCGAGTCGGTCCGCGCAGGCGTCCACCAGCCCGGCGACGCCCGGCAGCACCCGGCCCTCGCCGGAGCGGTCCTGGTGCTCGTCGGCGATCGGCAGCGGGTCGGGGGCGAGCCGGATGGCCTCCAGCACCTCCATGAACGCCCCGGTCCTGCCGACGGGCACGAGCAGCGGCTCCCCGGAGCGGACGTGGTCCACCAGGTTGCGCAGCAGGTCCGTCCGGCCGAACCGCCGCACGGGCCCGTCGTCCACCTGGACCTCGTCCAGCGTGTACCTGAGCGTGATCCGTCCCCGCTCGCCGTGGACGACCACGTACGGCTCGTCCCGCTCGGCGGCGCACAGCGTCACGGCGGCCACGATCGGCGGCCCGCCGGCCGTGGTGACCCGGACCGCGGAGGTGTCGTCCGACTCGATGGCGTTGGCGTGGAACAGCTCCGTCTCGACCGAGGCGACGGCGCCGCGCCCCTCGGTCCCGGCCACCGCCAGGGCGGTCGCCAGCGCGTGGGCGAACGGGTTGGTCAGCGCGCCGTCCACGACGTCCACGCCGTCGAGCCGCCGCCGGCCCGCCCACGCGCTGCGCGTGAAGTAGGACGCGGGCCGCGGCCACGAGCCGGCCACGCCGATCCCGGTGACGCGGCCGATGACGCCCTCGGCGATCATGCCCCGCACCGCCGGGACCGCCGCCGACCCGAGGCTCTGGAACCCCACCTGGCAGGCGAGCCCGGCCTTGGCGGCGGCGCGCTCCATCCGGTCGAAGTCGGCCAGCGTGGCCGCCGTCGGCTTCTCCACCAGCACGTGCGCCCCCGCCGCCAGCGCGGCCAGCGTCAGCTCGGCGTGCGTCGGGATGGGCGTCGCCAGGATCGCGATCTCCGCGCCGGTCCGCTTGATCAGCTCCGGCAGGTCCGTGGAGAACTCGGGCGCGGCGTCGCCGGGGCCGAGCCCGTCGAGCGCTCCCGGCTCCGGCGGCACGGTGTCGCAGACGCCGGCCAGCTCGACCACGTCCCTCATGTGCCGCAGCCGCTCCAGGTAGTGGGCCCCGAATCCCCGGGTGCCCGCCAGGACGACGCGCATGCTCACCTCCAGCGGAGCCCGAGGCCCCGGTGCTCTCCGACGCTCAGCTTCCCACCCGCGACCCGGACGGGGTACGGCTCCTCCAGCAGCCCGAGAGCCGCGAACGAGGCGTCCTCGACCTCCTCGGCCATGCACGGCAGCGGCAGCGTGAGCGCGAGCTGCGCCGACAGGTCGGGCAGCAGGTGCGGATAGACGGGCACGTCGAACGCCCGGGCCAGCTCGGTGATCCGCAGGAACGGCGTGATGCCGCCCACCCGGACCACGTTGGGCTGGACCACGTCGCAGGCGCCCGCGGTCAGCAGGTCACGGAAGCCGTAGACGGTGTAGACGTTCTCGCCGACCGCGATCGGCACGTCCACCGACCGGCGCAGCTCCACGTGCGCGGCCACGTCGTCGGCCGGCAGCGGCTCCTCCAGCCAGTGCAGCCCGTACGGGGCCAGCGCGTCGACCGCGCGGCGGGCCCGGTGCAGGTCCCAGCGCTGGTTGGCGTCGATCATCAGCAGCGTGCCCGGCCCGACGACCTCGCGGACCGCGGCCACCCGCTCGACGTCCTCGCGCAGGTCGGGGCGGCCGACCTTCATCTTGACGGCCGGGTAGCCGGCCGCCTTCCACCGCTCGGCCTGCGCGACCAGCTCCTCCAGCGTGTAGTGCAGGTTGACGCCGCTGCCGTAGACCGGCACGGTGTCCCTGCGCCGGCCCAGCACGTCCACGATCCCGCGCCCGCCGCAGCGCAGGTCCCACAGCGCGAGGTCCACGCCCGCGAGGGCGACCGTGGTGACCCCGCCCGGTCCGGCCTCGCGCAGGTGCCGCCAGAGGCGGTCCCACACCACCTCCGGGTGCGGGTCGAGGCCGATCACCGCCTCCCGGATGTCGTGCTCCAGCAACGCCTGGACGGCCCGCGCCCCGATCTGCGGCGTCCAGGAGAAGCCCGTGCCGGTCCGCCCGTCGTCCAGGACCACCTCGACCACCATCACGTGGTTGGCGGGCACGTCGGGCCCCCACGGCCGCGGCAGGGCGGCCGTGCGGGCGCTCACACGCAGGTCACGAATCATGGGCCGCCGCCACCTCCTTGCCCCGCCGGATGAGCTCCTCCAGCTCGGCCACGTGCTCCGGCGCGGCGTCCACCAGCGGGGGCCGCACCGGGCCGGCGTCCAGGCCGGTCAGCCGCACCCCGGCCTTGACCAGCGACACGGCGTACCCCGGGACCTTGGAGCGCAGCCGGACGAGCGGCTCGTAGAACTCGGTGAGCAGGTCGCCGGCGCCGGCGAGGAAAGCGGTGGCGATCTCCGGCGCGAACGCGAAGACCGCCGAGGAGTAGAGCTCCACGCCGATGCCCCGGTAGGCGCCCATGGTCAGCTCGGCCGTCGGCAGACCGTTGAAGAACGCGAAGTCCGGGCCGATCTCGCGGCGTACGGCCAGCACGATCCGCTGGATGAGGTCGATGTCGCCCAGGCCGTCCTTCAGGCCCACCACGCCGGGGATCCGGGCCAGCTCCACCACCTGCTCGGGAGTGAGCACCACCGACCCGCGCATGTAGATGATCACCGGCAGCACCTCGGCGACCGCGCGCACGTAGGCGGTGAAGCCCTCGCGCGGCCCCACGGCCAGGTACGGCGGCATGAGCAGCAGGCCGTCGGCGCCCGCGTCACGGGCCGCGCGGGCCTGGCGCAGCGCCGAGCCGAGCGGCC
>NZ_JBEXDT010000157.1:0-11825 GCF_040605905.1 Nonomuraea sp. NPDC005501
GCCGGGGTGCCGCCGCACGCGAACCTGAGCGCCGTGCTGGCCGAGCGGCGGCGGCGCGACGCGGCCCGGCTCGCCCACCAGGCGAGCGTCCGGGCAGGCGGCGTCCAGGCGGGCGGCATGCAGGCGGGCGGCGTCCAGGCGGGCGGGCCGGTCCCCCCGCCATGGACCGACGCGCGTCCCGGCCCGGTCGCCCCGCCCTGGTCCGGCGCGCCCGCCGCGCCGCCCGCGGGTGACCGGCCCGCGTACGGTCGGCCGGGGCCGCCGTCTCCGGGCTCGTGGGAGGCGCGGCCGCCGGTCGCGCCCGCCGAGCCGCCGCGACCGACGCCGGGCGGGTTCGCGCCTCCCCAGTGAGCGGCGCGCCTACTGCGTCTGCGGGTTGAGCGCCTTGAGCCGCTTCCCGGCCGCGGACGCCGTGCGCGGGTCCTTGATGCGCAGCACGTCCAGGCCCTTGCGGATGTCGCTGCTGTAGATGTGGCTGTTGTAGTAGTACGCCGACCAGGAGCCGCCGAAGTCACGCGGCGAGACCGGGCCCCGGTCGAAGTAGGCGATCTCCTGGGGCTTGGCGGCGTCGGTGAAGTCGAAGACCGACACGCCGCCCTGGTACCACGCCTGGACCATGATGTCGCGGCCCTTGACCGGGATCAGCGAGCCGTTGTGGGCGACGCAGTTCTCGCCGGTGCCCTGGTGGCGCGGGATCTTGTAGTAGCCCTGCTTGACGAGCTGCCCGTTCTCGACGGTGTAGATGGCGTCCGCGCCGCGCTGCGGGCCGACGGCCTTGGTGCAGACGGCGCCGAGGCCGCCGCCGAGCTCGTCGGTGAAGACCACCTTGTCGCCCCTGGCGTTGAACGTGGCCGAGTGCCAGAAGGCGAAGTTCTCGTCGGTCACCCGCGCGGTGACCTTCGGGTGCTCCCGGTCCGAGATGTCCATCAGGACGCCGTCGCCCATGCAGGCGCCCGCGGCCAGGTTCTTCCTGGCGTACACCGTGATGTCGTGGCAGCCGCTGGTCGGCGCGAGGAGCGTCTCCTGCTGCTCGTTGCCGCCGTCGGGGAAGAGCACCGGCCTGGAGACCACCTTGGCGGCCTTCGGGCGGTCCAGCGGCACCTTGACCACCGAGATGCCGTCGTGGGGCGGCTTGCAGCCGGGGAAGTCGCTCGACGGGCCGTACGAGGACACGTACAGGTAGACCGCCTTGCCCGTCTTGTCCGGCACGAGCGTGTGCGTGTGCGAGCCGCACGCGGTCCTGATGGCCTTGATGTACTTCGGACGGGACTTGTCGGAGATGTCGAAGACGCGGATGCCCTCCCAGGCGGACCTGAACGCCGCCGACGTCGGCTCCGCGTCGCACGAGTCGCCCTTGAGCGGCTCGTCCACGGACAGGAACAGCAGGTCGCCGTGGACCGACACGTCGTTCTGCGCGGCGGGGCAGGAGACGCGGCTCACCACGGCCGGCTTGGCCGGGTTCCGGATGTCGTAGACGGTGAAGCCGTAGTAGTTGCCCTGATAGGCGTAGTTCCCCTGGAAGGCCAGGTCCGTGCTGAAGGCGTCGGACGCGGCGAACGGGCCCTTCTTGGGGACGGTGGCCACGTGCTCGATGTTCGAGCTGGCCTTGACACCGTCGTCGCGGGCCTGGGCCGGGCCTGTCACGAGAGCCAGCACCGCTCCCGTCAGCACGAGGACGCGGCCGATACTGGACGCCACTGAGGACCTCCTGGTCGGGGATGAAGTCAGCGGGCCCCACTATGGCAGGAAATATCACCCTTCGCGGCGTACCCGCCGGAAGACCGCGAGGGCCGGCCCGTGGAGGAGACGGGCCGGCCCAGCGCGTGGGGGGATGGTCAGTCGTGGCCCCGGCCGCCGCCGCGGTAGGACTCCTGGGTCTGGACGTTCAGCCGGTCCGTGCGGACCCGCTGGGCGCCGTCGGTGAGCGGGTCACTGATCTTGAGAACGTCGAGGCCCTGGTGGAAGTCGGCCGCGTAGATGTGACCGTTGTAGTAGTACGCCGACCAGACGCCGCCGCCGCTGCCGTCGGCGCGCGGGCCGCGCTCGAAGTAGCCGATCTCCTTGGGCTTGGAGGAGTCGGTGAAGTCCCAGATCGAGACGCCGCCCATGTACCAGGCCTGGACCATGATGTCCTTGCCCTTGACCGGGATCAGCGAGCCGTTGTGGGCCACGCAGTTCTCGCTGTCGGCCTGGTAGCGGGGGATCTTGAAGTAGCTCTTGAAGACGAGCCGGCCCCGGGTGATGTCGTAGATGGCGTCGGCGCCCCGGTTCGGGCCGGTGGCCTCGTTGCAGGTGGCCGCGCCGCCGCCGCCGAGCTCGTCGGTGAAGACGACCTTCCTGGCGTCGTTGCTGAACGTCGCCGAGTGCCAGAAGGCGAAGTTCGGGTCGCTCACCCGGGCGGTGACCTTCGGGTTCAGCCGGTCGGAGATGTCGAACAGCACGCCGTCACCCATGCAGGCGCCCGCCGCGATGTCCTTCTCGGCGTACGCGGTGATGTCGTGGCAGCCGCTGGTCGGCAGGAGCAGGCCCGGCTGGGTCTCGTTGCCGCCGTCGGGGAAGACGACCGGCGTGGCCGCGACCGCCGCCGCGGTCGGGTCGTCCAGCGGCACCTTGATGATGGAGATCTTGTCGTGCGGCGGCTGGCAGTCGGGGAAGGTCGCCGACGGGTTGTACGACGAGACGTACACGTAGACGTTGCGGTTGCGGTCACGTCCCTTGCCCGGGACGAGGGTCAGGGTGTGGGAGCCGCAGTTCGTCTCGACCGACTTGACGTACCTGGGCGCGGACTTGTCGCTGATGTCGAAGATCCGGACGCCCTCCCACGCCTCCTTGTGGTCGGCCGAGAGCCCGGTGCTGTTGCAGGAGTCGTCGCTGCGCGAGCTGTCCACGGCGGCGAAGAGCAGGTTGCCGTGGACGCTGACGTCCATCTGGCTGCCGGGGCAGACGACCGAGCTGACCGGCTTGGCCTGCTTCGGGTCGCGGACGTCGTAGATGGAGAAGCCACCGTAGTTGCCGACGTACGCGTAACCGCCCTGGAACGCGATGTCGGTGTTGATGGTCCCGGCGATGGGCGCCGGCTTCGGGATGTTGAGCACGTGGGAGACGTTGGGGCTGGTCACCACGGTGTCAACCGGAGGGATGTCCGCGGCCGACGCGGGCAGCGCCATCGCGCCTAAGGCGACGGCGGCCGCCGCGGCGACGAGACTCCTTCGCAGGGTGAGCACTCGGGCTCCTCTCGGAGGATAAAGCCTATATAAAGAGAACATTCTGACTGGTGTTGTCATATGTCGCCAAGCAAGCAGTGTGTCAAGAAATTTGATGACATGAGGTGTTTACGACGTGTGCCCGAACCGTCTACAGTGCGACGTCGCAACATCCCGCGGTCAAGCCCTGGGTCAAGGAGGTCGGGTGCGCAGCGCACTCATCGTCGGCGCCTGCGCCTTCCTGCTCGTCGCCGGCTGCACGGAGGCCCCTGCCGCCGCTCCCCCGGCTGCCACGGCCACCGAGACGGCGCCCGTCATCGCGCCCGGCCGGCCGGGCGAGGAGGCCCGCACGCTGTCGCCCAGCGAGGCCGCCACCGCCGTGCCGCCCCAGAAGGCCAACGCGGCCGACGTCCGCTACCTGCAGAACATGATCGTGCACCACCGCCAGGCGCTGGACATGAGCCTGCTGGCCGGCTCCCGGGCCGCGAGCGACGCGGTCAAGCGGCTGGCCTCCCGGATCAACGACGTGCAGGGCCCCGAGATCGCGATGATGACGGACTGGCTGAAGACGGAGGGCCAGCAGGTCCCGGACCACCACGCCGCGCACGAGGGCATGCCCGGGATGGCCACGCCCGAGCAGATGGAGTCGCTGAAGGCCGCCCGGGGCGCCGCCTTCGACCGGCTGTTCGTCCAGCTCATGACCGCCCACCACCAGGGGGCCATCACGATGTCGACGGAGGTCCTGAAGCAGGGCTCGCACCTGCGCGTCCAGGAGATCGCCGAGGACATCTCCGTCAGCCAGGCCGCCGAGATCCGCCGCATGTCCGCCCTGCGCTGACCACCCGGAGCCGCCGGCGGCCGGGAAGGGGTGGGTCAGGAGCCGGCGCGCCAGGAGTGGAGGTAGGACTCCTGCTCCTCCGTGAGCGCGTCGATGCCGATGCCCGTGGCCGCCAGCTTGAGCCGCGCCACCTCCTGGTCGATCGACTCCGGCACGTCGTACACCCCGGGCGCGAGCCCGGCCCGCTCCCCCGCCAGCCAGGCGACCGCCAGGGCCTGCGCGGAGAACGACATGTCCATGACCGCCGCGGGATGCCCCTCCGCGGCCGTCAGATTCACCAGACGGCCCTCCGCCAGCAGCAGCAGCCTCCTGCCGTCCGGCAGGACGTACTCGTCGGTGTTGGGCCGTACGCCGCGGTGCACCTCGACGGCCAGCTCGTCCAGCGCCCGCACGTCGATCTCCACGTCGAAGTGCCCGGCGTTGGCCAGGATGGCGCCGTCCTTCATGACGGCCAGGTGCTCGCCCCGGATCACGTCGCGGTTGCCCGTGACCGTGATGAACAGATCACCCGTCCGCGCCGCCTCCGCCATCGGCCGCACCTCGTAGCCCTGCAGGGTCGCGTCGAGCGCCTTGACCGCGTCGATCTCGGTCACCACGACCCGCGCGCCGAACCCCTTGGCCCGCTCCGCGACGCCCCGCCCGCAGAACCCGAACCCCGCCACCACCACGGTCCGCCCCGCCAGCATGGTGTTGGTGGCCCGCATGATGCCGTCGAGCGTGGACTGCCCGGTGCCGTAGCGGTTGTCGAACATCCGCTTCGTCCGCGTGTCGTTCACCGCCACGACCGGGAAGCGCAGCGCGTCCTCCGAGGCCATCTGCCGCAGCCGGATGATCCCCGTGGTCGTCTCCTCGCACCCGCCGCTCACCCCGCCGAGCAGGTCGGTGCGCTCGGTGTGCAGCGTGTTGACCAGGTCGCAGCCGTCGTCGAGCACCAGGTCGGGCGCGATGTCGAGGGCCTGGTGGATGTGCCCGTAGTAGGTGGCCCGGTCCACGCCGGCCCGCGCGTGGACCGCGATCCCGTAGCCGCGCAGCGCCTCGGCCACGTCGTCCTGAGTGGACAGCGGGTTGGAGGCGGCCAGCGCGATCTCGGCGCCGCCCGCCTTGAGCGCGCCCAGGAGGACCGCGGTCTCGGCCGTCACGTGCAGGCACGCCGCGATCCTCAACCCGTCAAGCGGCCGTTCGAGCGCGAACCGCTCACCGATCGCGGTCAACACCGGCATCGAACGAGCGGCCCAGGAGATCTGCCGCTCGCCGCTTTCACTGACGTCCATGGGATGCCTTCAACCGAAGAACACGGCCGGGAACGCGCTCGTCACGGCGAGTGCGCCGTGAGCCTTCACGACCGGCCATGACAGACGGAAGCGACGTCGGCGAGTGCGGATGACCTGGCCTGCCGTAAAAGATCATGAAACGGATCGGCTCCGAAGGGAGAGAACCCTCCGGAGCCCCACACGGAAGGATCAGTACCGGTAGTGGTCGGACTTGTACGGGCCCTCGACGTGGACGCCGATGTAGGCGGCCTGCTCCTTGGTCAGCTCGGTCAGCTTGACGCCCAGGGCGTCGAGGTGGAGCCGGGCGACCTTCTCGTCCAGGTGCTTGGGCAGCGTGTACACGCCGATCGGGTACTCGTCCGTCTTGGTGAACAGCTCGATCTGCGCGATCACCTGGTTGGTGAACGAGTTGGACATCACGAAGCTCGGGTGGCCGGTGGCGCAGCCGAGGTTCATCAGGCGGCCCTCGGCGAGCACGATGATCGAGTGCCCGTCGGCGAAGACCCACTCGTCGACCTGCGGCTTGATGTTGTTCTTCACGATGCCGGGCAGCTTGGCCAGGCCCGCCATGTCGATCTCGTTGTCGAAGTGCCCGATGTTGGACACGATCGCCTGGTGCTTCATCTTCGCCATGTGCTCGGCGGTGATGATGTTGAAGTTGCCTGTGCAGCTGACGAAGATGTCGGCGATCCCGACGACCTCGTCCAGCGTGGTGACCTGGAAGCCGTCCATGGCCGCCTGCAGGGCGCAGATCGGGTCGATCTCGGTGACGATGACACGGGCGCCCTGGCCGCGCAGCGCGTCGGCGCAGCCCTTGCCGACGTCGCCGTAGCCGCAGACCACGGCCACCTTGCCGCCGATCAGCACGTCGGTGGCCCGGTTGAGGCCGTCGATGACGGAGTGGCGGCAGCCGTACTTGTTGTCGAACTTCGACTTGGTGACCGAGTCGTTGACGTTGATCGCCGGGAACAGCAGCTGGCCGTTCTTGTGCATCTCGTACAGGCGGTGGACGCCCGTGGTGGTCTCCTCGGTGACGCCCTTGATGCTCTCGGCGATCCGGGTCCACCGCTTCTCCTCGCCGACCGTGCGGGTGAGCAGGTCGACGATGACGTGCCACTCCTCCGGGTCCTCGGCGGTGGCGGCGGGCACGGCGCCGGCCTTCTCGTACTCGGCGCCCTTGTGGACGAGCAGGGTGGCGTCGCCGCCGTCGTCGAGGATCATGTTGGGGGCGTCACCGCCGGGCCAGGTCAGGGCCTGCTCGGTGCACCACCAGTACTCCTCCAGCGTCTCGCCCTTCCAGGCGAAGACCGGCACGCCCTTGGGCTCGTCGACCGTGCCCTCGGGGCCGACGACGACCGCGGCGGCGGCGTGGTCCTGGGTGGAGAAGATGTTGCAGCTCACCCAGCGCACCTCGGCGCCGAGCGCGACGAGGGTCTCGATGAGGACCGCCGTCTGGATGGTCATGTGCAGGGAGCCCATGATCTTCGCACCGCGGAGGGGCTGCGCGGCCGCGTATTCCTTACGGATCGCCATGAGCCCGGGCATCTCGTGCTCGGCGAGCCTGATCTCCTTGCGGCCGAAGTCGGCAAGTGAAAGGTCGGCGACCTTGAAGTCCATCTGTTACCCCTCGCGTCGGGACGGTGTCGCCGACGAGTTTAGGCGCCCCGCGGGAGAGGTCGCATCCCGGCGCCCCCGAAATTGACGTAAGAATGTAAGGATGCGTATCACGGAGGCCGCGCGGCGGCTCGGCATGTCCCCGCGGATGCTGCGGTACCGGGAGGCGCTCGGCCTGCTGCCCCCGGTCCGCGAGCAGGGCGCCCACCGGCGCTTCGGGCCGGAGGAGCTCGCGGCCGTGGCCCAGGGCGTGGAGCTGGAGAAACAGTTCGACGTCTCCCCCGCCGAGCTGGCGTTCGCGCTACGCGTGCTCAGCGAGCCGACGGTCGCCGCGGCCGTGCGCGACCTCGGGGTGCGGATCGGGCGCATCCCGGTGCCACGGCGGGCGCTCGACTTCGAGAAGGAGAAGGCGCTGCGGCTGCTTCGAACCAGCGCCCCCGTCCATACGTCAAAGAAATCATGAAAGAGCTCTTGATGGCCTCCGTGCTCGCGCTCTCCCCGGCGCAGGCCGCCTCCCCGGCGGCGCACGCGCCGGACATCGCGGCCCAGGCCGCCCAGGCCGGCGCGGCCGGTCAGCCCCGCGAGGTCAAGGTGTACTTCTCCAAGGGACACGGCATCCCGGGCAAGGTGGTGGCCGTGACCCGCAAGGCCCCGGACCAGGGGGTGGCCAGGTTCGCCGTCCGGCAGCTGATCACCGGCCCCACCAAGGCCGAGCGCGGGCGCGGCCTGCACTCGGAGCTCACGGGCAAGCTGCGCGGCCGCTCCGACTGCGGCAGCGACTTCGCCATCAAGATCAAGAACGGCACGGCGACGCTGCGCTTCTGCCGCACCGTCGTGGGCGACGGCATCGGCGGCGACGCCCGGGCCCTTCGCACGATCGACAAGACGCTCAAGCAGTTCAGCGGCGTGCGCAAGGTGGTCACCCTCGACAAGAAGGGCCGCTGCCTGTTCGACCAGAGCGAGAGCGGCAGGTCCTGCCTGACGGACCACGAGTAGGACATCCCGTGCGGTGGCACCCCCGGGCAGGGTGTCACCCGGGGGTGGCGGTCACAGCCGGAGCCGCGCCGCCGGGGGCGTGGAGCTGCTGAGCCAGCCACGGCAGGGCCTGCGGCAGCTCCCTGTTCCAGGTGTTGAAGTTGTGACCGCCGCTGGGCAGGATCAGTGAGGACGCCTGCATGGGCGGCTTGACCGCGGCCAGGAAGTCGCGCGTGGAGCGGTAGTCGCTCTCCCCCTTCCTGCTGCTGGTGACGAGCACGTTGACCGCGGGCGCGGGCAGCGTTGACCGCGGGCGCGGGCAGCGTCGCCAGCCGCCACATCAGGTCGTTGTCGTGCTCGACCGCCTGCTGCCCGCCGAACAGGTCGCCCGTCGTGCCGTCGATGATCGTCTCGTAGTAGCCCGACAGCGACACCGCCGCCGAGAACGCCTGCGGATGCGTCATGGCGAGCTTGAGCGCGCAGTACCCGCCGGTCGAGCCGCCGATGATCCCCCAGGACTCCGCGCCGGGCGCCACCCGGTACGCGGTCGTCATGTCCCGCCGCACGTCGTCGGCGAAGTACTTCTGGACCTGCGGCCCGCCCGGGACGTCGACGCACTCGGTGTCGCGCGGCAGCACCACACTCGGCCGCATCATCACCAGGACCGCCGGGGGGACCTGGTGGCGGCTGATGGCGGTCGCGAGCCGTCCGGGCAGGTCGAGCCTGGTCATCAGGTTGCGCGGGTCACCCGGGTAGCCGGTCAGCGCGAGGATCGCGGGAAAACGCCGCCGCTGGTCCCTGAGGTAGGCGGCGGGCAGGAACACGTACGCCTGCTCGCTGAGGTGCGTGGTGGGGCCGGGCATGATCACCTGCTCGATCCGCCCGCCGCGCACCGCGTGGCTGTCAAGCACCTGGAGGCCCTGCCCGGCGATCGTGACGGCCGCCGTGCCGGGGTCGGTGCCGAGCAGGTCGTCCCACGAGCCGTAGAAGAGGCCAGCGGCGACCCCATCGGCGACCGGGAGGCGTGGCCGGCGGCGATCAGGGTGTTCATGGCCGAGGCGAAGCGGCACGCCTGGGTGCCGGCCGTGATCGGCTGCGGCGAGACGGGCGGCGAGGTGTGGACCCGCGAGGCCGGGTTGTCGGCGCTGGAGATCGGGGACGAGGCGGTGGAGATCGGGGACGAGGCGGTGGTCGAGGTCGCCGACTTCACCTTGGAGGGACGGGCGATGCGTAACGTCCGCCCGATGGCCAACCGGACGGAACGGGCGGGTTACACCTGCATGGTGCGCAGGGTCGGCGAACTCACGGAGGACGAGAAGGAACGGATCAGGGCGGCCTCCGCGTCCTGGCGCGGCACGGAGACCGAGCGCGGCTTCTCGATGGCGCTCGGCCGCTTCGGCGACCCCGTAGACGGCCGCTGCGTGGTGGTCACCGCGCACAAGGACGGCGAGATCAGGGCCGTGCTGCACTTCGTGCCGTGGGGGCCGCGTGGCATCTCGCTCGACCTGATGCGCCGCGACCGCGACGCCGATCCCGGCCTCAACGAGCTGCTGATCGTCAAGACCCTGCAGGCGGCGCCCGCGATGGGCATCGCCAGGTCTCGCTCAACTTCGCGATGTTCCGGGCGGCCCTGGCCCGCGGTGAGCGGCTCGGCGCCGGACCGGTGCTGCGAGCCTGTCGCGGCCTGCTGCTCTTCCTGTCGCACTGGTTCCAGATCGAGTCGCTCTACCGATTCAACGCGAAGTTCCGCCCGATCTGGGAGCCGCGTTTCCTCGTCTACCCGAACACCCGCGACCTACCGCGCATCGGCGCGTCAGCGCTGCAGGCCGAGGCGTTCATCACCCTCGGCCGGCCCCGCCTCAGGCGCGCGAGCGCGCGCCTGATCGGCAACAGGGCGGCGCCGCTCACCTGAGCCCCGGCGCCCGAGCCGGCAGGGCCGGACTCCGGTGCCGAGTTGCAGGGGTTCAGGCCGTGGTGGTGCGGGAACGGTCGAGGTCCGGCTCCAGGTAGATGACCCGGGCGATCGGCACGGCCTCGCGGATGCGCCGCTCGGCCTCGTCGATGCCCCTGGCCACCTCCGACGCCGTGTCGTTGTGGGCCACCGCGATCTTGGCGGCCACCAGCAGCTCCTCCGGCCCGAGGTGCAGCGTCCGCATGTGGATCACCCGCTCGATCTCGTCCGCAGCCTCCAGCGCCTCGCAGATCTGGCGCTCCATCTCCGGGGTGGCGCTCTCGCCCAGCAGCAGCGACTTCGTCTCGATCGCCAGGATGATCGCGATCACCGCGAGCAGCAGCCCGATCATGATCGTGCCGATGGCGTCCCAGACCGGATTGCCCGTGATGACCGCCATCGCCACGCCGAACAGCGCGAACAGCAGGCCGAGCAGCGCGCCGAGGTCCTCCAGGAGGATGACCGGCAGCTCGGGCGACTTGGACCGGCGGATGAAGGTGAACCACGGCTGCTTCCCGCGCTGCGGGTTGGCCTCCTTGACGGCCGTGCGGAAGGAGAAGCCCTCCGCCACGATCGCGAAGATCAGCACGGCGAAGGCCCAGATGGGCGACTCCACCCCCTCGTCGGAGGAGAGCTTGTGGATGCCCTCGTAGAGCGAGAACACCGCGCCGATCGTGAACAGCACCACCGCCACCACGAAGGCGTAGAAGTAGCGCTCGCGGCCGTAGCCGAACGGGTGCTCCCTGGTCTGCCCGCGCTGGGCCCGCTTGCCGCCGATCAGCAGCAGCAACTGGTTGCCCGAGTCGGCGACCGAGTGGATGCCCTCGGCCAGCATCGACGACGAGCCTGTGAAGAACGCGGCCACGAACTTGGACACGGCGATGGCCAGGTTGGCCGCCAAGGCCGCGATGATTGCCTTCGTACCGCCGCTCGCGCTCACCGGTCTGCTCCGCTCATAAAGATCATGTACTCGTTTGCCCTGAGGAGGGGTTCTTACTCCGCAATCCTGGCCTTCAGCTCCGTGATGGCCGACACCGGGGTGGGGTCGATGCCGTACCCGAGAGCGAGGTAGACACTCGCGTAGTCGGCGAGCCCGATGAGCGAGGCCATCCGCACCAGCGGATGCTCACCCTCGGCGGCGAGCTCGCTGACCGGCACGCCGCGCTCGTGGGCGAGCCGCGCCGACGCGTCGCGGCGGCGCGTCACCTGAGGATGCTCCTCGGTGTCGCGCACCAGCACCAGGCGCAGACCGTGGCCGGGGTCGTCGGCGAACACGTCGCGCTGGGCCAGCGGCCCGTCGAGGGCGACGACCTGGTTGTGGTTGGCCTCCGGCAGCTCACCGAAGACCGCCGGGTACTTCGCGTTCTCGTTGAGCTGGCAGGCCAGCCGGTAGGCGGCGACGGCCGACAGCGGCGAGGTGCCCCAGATCATCGGCACGGTCTCGGCCAGCTCCATGGCCAGCGTCTTGCCCGGGTTGATGAACGACTCGCTGGAGGGCCGGCACCGGTGGGAGATGGCCTCCAGCTCCTTGGCCACCTCCTCGAACAGCTCCGCCTCGGCCTGGACCAGGCCGAGCGCGGCGGCGGCCACGATCAGCGGGACGGTCAGCAGCCAGACGTTCGCCCGGGGCTGCCCGGCGGCGGGGACCGCCACGAACGGCGCCGACGCCTGCCTGGCGACCGCCTCCAGCGGCGAGTCCGCGCCGCCCACCGCGAGCAGCTGGCAGCCGCGCCGCACGGCCTCCGTGGCCACGGACAGCGTCTCCTCGGTACGGCCCGAGCAGGAGACGGCGATGACCAGGTCGGCCGCGCCGACCCAGCCGGGAAGCTGGTAGGAGCGCACGGTGACGATCGGCAGCGGGACGCCCCGGCCGCAGACCGCGGCGAGGATGTCGCCCGCGATGGCCGAGCCGCCCATCCCCGCGACCACGACGGCGCGGGGCCGGGCCTGGCCGCGAGCACTAGATGGACGCG
>NZ_JBEXDT010000158.1:0-11803 GCF_040605905.1 Nonomuraea sp. NPDC005501
CCCGCGCCCGGCGAGGACGAGCCGGGCCAGCGCCAGCCCGGCGACGGCGAGGACGGTCGCGGCGAGCACCGCCCACGCCAGCCACGGCACGAAGTCGGGCGAGCGACGCAGCACCGTGAACGACCAGCCGCCCGTGACGGCGACCGCCAGCGGCAGCACCCAGGCCCAGGTCCGCGACCGGCGGTACGACCGCCACATGAGCACGCCGCCCATGCCGGTGACCGCGGCGACGGCCGGGGCCATGGCGGTGGTGTAGTACGGGTGGAAGGTGCCGCTGGAGAAGCTGAACACCGCGAAGTGGACCACCAGCCAGCCGCCCCAGACGAGCCACGCCGCTCCGGACGCTCCTTCGGCGCCGCCGGTCCCCTCGGCGCCGGCCGCCCCCTCCGCGCCGGCGCGACGGGAGGTCCAGCGGGACAGCGCCGCGAACGCCAGGGCGAGGGCGCAGAACGGCAGCAGCCAGGAGATCTGCCCGGCCATGATCTCGTTGAACAGCCGCCCGGCCCCCGACGCGCCGCCGAACGACGCGCCGCCACCGCCGCCGAACCCGCCGTTCCCGGCGCCCTGGCCGAAGATCCGCCCGAGGCCGTTGTAGCCGATGACGAGGTCCCGGACGGAGTTGTCGGTCGATCCGCCGATGTACGGGCGCGAGCCGGCCGGCCACAGGTCCACGATCACCATCCACCAGGCGCTGGAGACCACCAGCACGGCCCCGGCCGCCAGCAGGCGCCCGATCCGCCGCACCACCGCGCCGCGGGCGCACACCAGGTACGCGAGCGCGAACGCCGGCACCACGAGGTACGCCTGGAGCATCTTGACGTTGAAGGCGAGCCCCACGAACAGCGCGCACAGCAGCAGCGACCGCAGCCGGCCGGTGCGCAGCGACTCCAGGCAGAACCACGCGGCCAGCACGAGCAGCAGCACGAGGATGGTGTCGGGGTTGTTGTCCCGGTTGATGGCCACGGTGATGGGCGTGAGCGTCATGACGACGGCCGCGACGAGGGCCGCCACGTGCCCCTGCCGCGCGCCCCCGTGGGCCCGCAGGACGGCGGAGTGGACCAGCGCGACGGCGGCCACGCCGGCGACGGCCTGCGGCAGCAGCATGCTCCACGTGCCGAAGCCGAACACCCGGGCCGACAGCCCCATCACCCACAGCGCCAGCGGCGGCTTGTCGACGGTGATGTACGAGCCCGCGTCGATGGCGCCGAAGAAGAACGCCTTCCAGCTCCTGGTGCCGGACAGGATGGCGGCGGAGTAGTACTCGTTGGCGTAGCCGCTGAGCGCCCACGCGTACAGGACGAAGGCGGCGGCGAGCACGGCCCACAGCGCGGGGCGCGACCAGCGGGGGGCGTCGCCGGCGCTGCGCCGGGAGGTACGACGGTGCGCGGAGAGACTCGGGGTGGTCGTCATCAGGCGGCGTTCCTTCTCCGGGGGTTGAAGACCCACACGCGCAGCAGCAGGAACCGCGCGAGGGTGGCCAGCGCGTTGGCCACGATCACGGTGACCAGCTCGACGCCGTGGGAGACGTCGCCGGGCAGCAGCGCGAGGCTCCCGGTGGTGAGGGCCAGGCCGACGAGGAACGCGACGAGCCCCTCGAACTGCTGGCGCAGCACCCCGGACGAGCCGGTGACGCCGAAGGTGAAGCGGCGGTTGGCGGCGGTGTTGGCCACGGCGGTGACGAGCAGGGCGACGGCGTTCGCCGTGAAGACCGGGACGGCCTGGCGCAGGCCGGAGAAGAGCAGGAGGTAGGCGAGCGTGCTGACCGCGCCCACGACGGCGAAGCGGGGAAGCTGGCGGGCCATGCCGCGCGGCAGCTCGGCCTGGCGCACGCGGGCGGGGACGGGGATGCGGGCGGCGCCGGACAGCGTCCTGCGGGCGACCCGGGCCATGCCGCGCAGGTCGTCCAGGGCGGTCCGGACGACGTCGACGCGGCTGTCGGGGTCGTCCACCCAGTCGACGGGCACCTCGTGGATGCGCAGGCCGTGCCGCTCGGCGAGCAGCAGCAGCTCGGTGTCGAAGAACCACTGCTCGTCCTCGACGGCGGGCAGCAGCGCCTGCGCGACCTCGGTGCGCACGGCCTTGAAGCCGCACTGGGCGTCGGTGAAGCGCGCCCCCATCAGGGAGCGCAGCAACAGGTTGTACGCCCGGGAGACGAACTCCCGCTTGGGCCCGCGCACCACGTTCGACCCGCGCGAGAGCCGGGTGCCGATCGCGAGGTCGCTGTGGCCCGACAGGAGAGGGGCGACGAGGGGCAGGAACGCGTCCAGGTCGGTGGACAGGTCGACGTCCATGTAGCTGACGACGTCGGCCTCGCTGCGGGACCACACGTGGCGCAGCGCCCGGCCGCGGCCCTTGGCGTCGAGGTGGACGGCTCGCACGCCGGGCAGCTCGGCGGCCAGTCGCCGGGCCTCGTGCCAGGTGTCGTCGGTGCTGGCGTTGTCGGCGATCGTGATGCGGAAACCGTAGGGGAAGGTGCGGGTCAGATAGCCGTGCAGCCGGGCGATGCTCTCGCGCAACACCCGCTGCTCGTTGTGGACGGGGACGACCACCTCGACGAGCCGAGTCCTGACTGATGTCTGCATGCTGATAGTGCAAAACATCGGTCTTTGAAGGTACTTATGGCTATCTGAGCGCGGCGTGAGATTTCCCAGGAATCTCAACTGTCGCCATGACTCCGCCGCCCTGAGCGTTGTCAAGGCGCACGCGGCCACCCGATTCGGCGACGGACTGAGCCACGATCGCCAGCCCCAGCCCCGAGCCGGGCAGGGCGCGCGCCGACGGCGAGCGCCAGAACCGGTCGAAGACGTGCGGCAGCTCCTCCTCGGGGATGCCGGGCCCGTGGTCGCGGACGGTCAGCGTGCCGTCGCGCAGGACCACGTCCACCTGGCCGGGGCCGAACTTCGCCGCGTTGTCGATGAGGTTGAGCACGGCACGTTCCAGTGAGGCCGCGCCGCCGAAGACGTACCACTCGCCGAGGTCGGTGCTGACCTCGGCGCCGCGCAGCCGCGCCCGCTCGACGGCGGCCCGCACGACGTCGTGCAGGCCCAGCTCGGCGTGCGGCTCGTGGTCGGTGTCGCCGCGGGCGAGCTGGAGCAGGTCCCCGACCAGCGTGGACAGCTCGGCGAACTGCGCCTTGACGTTGACGAGCAGGCGTTTCTTGGCGCCCGGTTCGAGGCTGCGGCCGGTCTGCTCGCTGCGCAGCAGCAGGTCGATGTTGGTGCGCAGGGTGGTGAGCGGGGTGCGCAGCTCGTGGCCGGCGTCGGCGACGAGCTGGCGCTGCCGGTCCCGCGAGCCGGCCAGTGCGGTCGTCATGGCGTTGAAGGACGAGCTGAGCCGGGCGATCTCGTCGGTGCCCTGGACGGGGATGCGGGTGCTGAGGTCCTGCGTCTGCGCGATGTGCTCGACGGCCTTGGTCAGGCGGCCCACGGGGGCCAGGGCTGCCCTGGAGATCGCCAGACCGGCCCAGGCGGCGCCCAGCGCGCCGAGCGCGGTGAGGGCGGCGAGGCCGAGCGCCATCTGCCGCAGGGAGCCGCGGACGTGGTTCAGCGGCCTCGACTCCAGCACGGCGACGCCGGGCGCGAAGTTCGTGGTGACCACGCGCACCGCTCGCCCGTCGGTGGTCTGGCCGTTGCGGAAGACCGGGTCACCCGGGTGGGCGAGCAGGGCCTTGTCCTCCTCGGTGGGCACGATCGGCTTGCCCAGCGAGCAGGTGCTGCCGTCGGCTCCCAGGAGCGTCACGCTGTCGCCGAAGGGGTCGCCGGTCCCGCCCTTCTGGCAGTGGTCCTTCAGCCAGCGGGGATCATCGGGCTCCAGGATGGTCTGGTCGAGGGTGCGGAGCATCTGCTTCTCCGCGACGACCCAGGACATCATGGCGCAGGCGGCGATGGCCACCACCACGGCGGTCGTGACCAGCAGCGTCAGCCGCGAGCGCAGGCTGCCGAACCGTCTCATGTCGTCGCCCGCAGGACGTACCCCACCCCGCGCACGGTGTGGATCACGCGCGGCTCGCCGCCGGCCTCGGTCTTGCGGCGCAGGTACATGATGTAGACGTCGAGCGAGTTCGAGGTCGGCTCGAAGTCGAACCCCCACACCTCGCCCAGGATCTGCTCGCGCGTCAGCACCTGGCGCGGGTGCGTCAGGAACAGCTCCATGAGGAGGTACTCGGTCCTGGTCAGGTCGAGCGGCCGGTCGCCGCGGGTCACCTCCCTCGTCGCCGGGTCCATGCGCAGGTCGCCGTACGTCAGGGAGTTCTCCGGCGTGCCGGCGTGCAGCGCGCTGCGCCGCAGCAGCGCGCGGACGCGCGCCAGCAGCTCGTCCAGCTCGAACGGCTTGACCAGGTAGTCGTCGGCGCCCGCGTCCAGGCCGGACACCCGGTCGCCCACGGCGTCGCGGGCGGTCAGCATGAGCACCGGCACGTGGTTGCCCCCGCCGCGCAGCCGGCGGCACGCGGTCAGTCCGTCGAGGCGCGGCATCATCACGTCGAGCAGCACGGCGTCGTACGGCTCGCGGACCAGCTCGTCCAGCGCGGCCTGGCCGTCGTTGGCGGTGACGACCCGGTAGCCCTCGAACTCCAGGCTCGACTGCAGCGCCTCGCGCAACGCGGGCTCGTCGTCCACCACCAGCAACCGTGCGGGCTCACTCATGCTTCACAAACTAGGGGCACATCATGAGAACCCTATGAACGGCCCGGCCATCTTCGTATGAGAACGATCAGGCGGTGAGCAGGGCCATCGCGGCGTTGTGTCCCGGTATGCCGCTGACCCCTCCGCCCCGGCGGGCGCCCGCGCCGCACAGCAGGATCCGCTCGTGTTCGGTCCGCACGCCCCACTTCCCGCCCGCGTCCCCGCCCTCGGCGTACGGCCACGTCAGGTCGCGGTGGAAGATGTGGCCGCCGGGCAGTCCCGCCTCGGTCTCCAGATCCACGGGCGTCCTGACCTCGACGCAGGGCGTGCCGTCCGGGCCGCGCAGCAGGCAGTCCTCGATCGGCTCGGCCAGCACCCGGTCGAGCGAGGCGAACGTGGCCCGCAGGGCCGCCGCGCGCGCCCCCTCCGGGTCCGCGCGGAACAGCCGCGCCGGCATGTGCAGGCCGAACAGCGTCATCGTCTCGGCCCTGCCCCGCAGCTCCGGCCCGAGGATGGACGGGTCGGTGAGCGAGTGGCAGTACACCTCGGCGGGCGGCACCTCCGGGATCTCGCCGCGCGACGCCTGCGCGTGGGCCGCGGCGAGCTGGTCGCGGCTCTCGTTGATGTGGAACGTGCCGCTGAAGGCCGCCCGCGGGTCCACCGACGCGTCCCGGAGCCGGGGCAGCCGCGACAGCACCATGTTGACCTTGAGCTGGGCTCCCTCCGGCACGGTCGCGGGCCGCCCGAGCACGCGGTCGAGGACGGCGGGGGGCAGGTTGACCAGCACGTGGCCGCCGGCCACGGTGTGCTCGCCGTCCTCCGCCCGGAAGGTCACCTCCCCGGACGGCGCGATGCCGACGATCTCGGCGCCGGTCCTGATCTCCGCGCCGGCCCGCCTGGCCGCCGCCTCGATGGCCCCGGACACGGCTCCCATGCCGCCGACCGGGACGTTCCACTCGCCGGTGCCGTCGCCGATGACGTGGTAGAGGAAGCAGCGGTTGGCCGCCAGGTCCGTGGCAGGGTCGGCGAACGTGCCGATGAGCGCGTCGGTCAGCACCACGCCGCGTACGGTGTCGTCGCCGAACCGCTCGTCCACCGCCTGGCCGATGGGCCGTTCGAACAGGTCGCGCCACGCCTCGGGGCCGACCAGCTGCTCGATCTCGGCAGGCGTCCGCAGGGGTTGGAGGAGCGTGGGCGCGAGGACGCGGGCCGTCCGCCCGGCCATGGCGTAGAAGTCGCGCCACGCCTTGTGGTCGGCCTCCCCGCCGGTGACGCGCCGGAACGACTCCTCGGTACGGGCCGCGTCCTCGTTGTCGACGAGCAGCCCGGTGTCGCCCTTGGGGGTGTAGGAGGCGTAGCGGCGGCGGCGCAGCTCCAGATCGAGGCCCAGATCCCGGACGATCGCGGTGGGGAGCAGGCTGACCAGGTAGGAGTAGCGCGACAGCCGCACGTCCACGCCGGGGAAGGCGCGGGCGGAGATGGCCAGACCGCCGGCGTGGTCGAGCCGTTCGAGGACGAGCACCCGCCGCCCGGCACGCGCGAGGTAGGCGGCCGCGACCAGACCGTTGTGCCCGCCACCCGCCACCACAACGTCATATTTCCCCATACAGGCACCCTAAGGCTCCCGCTCCCACCCGGACAGCCCGGCCGCGGGGCGGAGCCGGCGCCGATGGGCGGTGACGACGAGGCCCGTAAGCTGGGGCGGGGCGAGTCGCGGGGGGACTCGGACCCCAATTCACCGCAAACTCCCCAAATGCACTAAAGTCCACGTTTCCCCGTGTCAGGCCGACCACCCGAAGGAGCACCGCACCCACATGCGCACTGCCGCCGACCCCCTTCTCCAGCCGTCCGACGAGGTCGCCGAGGCCCTCTCCACCGGCGCGCCCGTCGTGGCCCTGGAGTCCACGATCATCTCCCACGGCCTGCCGCAGCCGCGCAACCTGGAGGTCGCCAGGGAGCTGGAGGGGATCGTCCGCGAGGCGGGCGCCGTGCCGGCCACCATCGCGGTGCTGGACGGTGTCGCCCGCGCCGGCCTGACCGAGGCCGAGCTGGAGCGCGTCGCCTCGGAGCCGGGGCTGCGCAAGCTCGGCCAGCGTGACCTGCCGATGGCCGCGGCGCTGAAGGCGAGCGGCGCGACGACCGTCTCGGCGACGTCGTTCCTGGCGGCGCGGGCGGGCATCCGCGTGTTCGCCACCGGCGGGCTCGGCGGCGTCCACCGCGGCTGGACCGAGGACCAGGACGAGTCGGCCGACCTCGGCACCCTCGCCGCCACCCGCATCACGGTGGTGTGCGCCGGCGTCAAGTCCATCCTCGACGTGCCGGCGACGCTCCAGCGGCTGGAGACCCGCGGCGTCAGCGTGGCCGGCTACCGGACCGACCTGTTCCCGGGCTTCTACCTGCACTCCTCCGGTCTGCCGGTCGAGTGGCGGGTCGAGACGCCCGAGGACGTGGCGGCCGTGATGCGCGCGCAGGACGCCTTCGGCGGGCAGGAGAGCGCGCTCATCCTCGCCAACCCGGTGCCGGTGGAGCAGCAGCTCGACCCCGAGCTGCACGACCGGGTCCTGGCCGAGGCCCTGGAGGCGGCCGCCCGGGACGGCGTCACCGGGCAGGCGATCACGCCGTTCCTGCTGGGGTACCTGGTGCGCGGCACCGGCGGCGCCTCCCTGGAGGCCAACCTGGCCGCCGTCCGCGGCAACACCGCCCTCGCGGCCCGCGTCGCGCTCGCCTGGTCCCGGCCGTGACCGAAGCGGCACCGCCGCCCGCCTCCCCCATGACGCACCCGCCCTCCGAGCCCAGCCCCTCCGAGCGCAGCATGGGGGGCGGAGGCGGGTTGCTGGTGGTCGGGGACGTGGTGACCGATGTCGTGGCGCTGCACGGCGGCGCCCCCATCGCGCCCGGCACCGACACCGCCGCCGACATCGTGCTGCGCCCCGGCGGCTCGGGCGCGAACACCGCCTGCTGGGCCGCCCGCCTCGGCGCCGACACCCGCCTGCTGACCCGGCTCGGGTACGACAGCAGCGAGTGGCACACCGCCGAGCTGGTCAGGGCGGGGGTGCGCCCGCACGCCCAGGTGGACCCCGACCACCCGACGGCCGTGGTGATCGCGATGGTGGACGCCGGCGGCGAGCGCTCCATGCTCACCAACCGCGGGGCCGGCGGCCGGATCTCCCCCGGCGACTGGGACGACGCCTTCCTCGACGGCGTCGCGCTGCTGCACCTGTCGGGCTACACGTTCTTCACCGAGCCGGGGCTGCGGCTGGCCCGGCTGGCGATGGAGCGGGCCGCGGCGGCCGGGATCGCTGTCAGCGTCGACCCGGCCTCGACCGGGCCGCTGAGGGAGTTCGGCGTCGAGCGGTTCCTGAGCGAGTCGGCACCGGCCGGCCTGATCATCCCGAACCGCGACGAGGCCCTCGTGCTGACCGGTGTTCCGGAGCCGGCGCGGGCCGCCGAGATCCTCAGCGAGCGGTACGGCACGGCGGTGGTGAAGCTGGGGTCCCAAGGCGCCGTCGCCGCGACCGGAGGACGTATCGTGGCGGCCGCGGAGGGCGTGCGCGTCCACGCCGTCGACACGACCGGAGCGGGCGACGCCTTCGCTGCCGGATATCTCACAGCGCGCCTCGAAGGCGCCGGCGAAGCGGCTGCTCTGCGGGCCGGGTGCCAGGCGGGTGCGGAATGTGTGGCCCTGGTGGGCGGTCGGCCACGGTACGGTTTGGAAGTGAACCGTCTTTACCCTATTCACGCCGATTGATAGCTTGCCGCGTAAGCTGCACCATGAGCCACAGGTGTATCGCCGGCCACGTGGTTCACTCTGGGGAGGTTAAGGTCTGCCGATGGAAGTCGAGTCATCGATCTGCCTGAGCGACCTGGTCCCCGCCCTGCGCTGGAGCAGGCCACAGCAGGTCGCGGAGGTGCTGGGCGATCCGCGTCTGCCGGCCGCCTGGTGGTCGTCCCTGTCGCTGTCGCGGGCGCTCGCGACAGCGGGACTCGACTGGATCTGTGAACGGCTCGCGCGGCTGGCCGCGGCCCGCTGGGACCACCTGCCGCTGTCCGACCTGCTTCCCGCGCTGTCGGTGTACCGGGTGGACCCGGCGCTGCCGGGCTGGTCCGACGCCACCCGCACGGCCGTGGCCGGCCTCGGCGGCTGGCAGCGGCTGCGCAGGCTCTCCCCGGCCGACCTGGCCACCCCCTCGGCCACGCCGGAGGTCGTCCTCGGCTCCGTGCTGCGCGAGGTGCTCGGCCGCGTACAACGCGACGTGACGCGGACCGGCACGACCGCCGCGACCGCCGGGACCGGTGCGACCGCCGCCGTCCAGGCCGGTCACCCGGAGGTCACCCGGCCGTTCGTCCCGCGCCCCGCCGGTGCTCCCGGCGAGGGCGCGGCTCCGTCTTCCGGCCCGTTCCCCGTGCAGCCCGCCGCGCACCAGTCGGAACCCTTTCCGGCACAGCCCGACCCGCAGAGCGGCGGCTTCCCCGCTCAGCCGCAGGCCGCCCAGCAGAGCGGCGGGTTCCCGGCGCAGCCGGAGGACGTGCCGGCGCACCGGACCGGCGGCTTCCCCGCCGTCGGCCAGGACGTGCCGCCGCACCAGACCGGCGGTTTCCCCGCGGTGGGCCAGGACGGCCCGTCGCAGCAGGGCGGCGCGCCGCAGCAGTCGGGGCCTTTCCCGGCCGCCGGCCCGAGCCCCCGACCGCATCAGACCGGCTCCTTCCCCGCCGTGGACCAGAACGGCTCGCCGTCCGGCGCGGGCCAGACCGGGTCCTTCCCGGCCCAGCCGGGAGGCACGCCGCAGCGCGACACGGGCGCCTTCCCCGCCCGGCCCGGCGCGGCGCGGTCCGACAGCGGCGCCTACCCGGCCCAGCCCGGCGAGAACCGGTCCGACACCGGTGCCTTCCCCGCCCGGCCGGGCGGCGGTCAGCAGGACACGGGGGCGTTCCGCGGGCAGCCCGCGGCGAGCCCCACCGGCCCGCTGCCCCGCACCGGCGGCGCACCCGGCCCGAACGTCCCGAACGTCCCCGGCTCCCCGGCCACGCCCGCCCCGCAGGCGAACGGTCAGCCCCCGGCGCCCTCCGCCTCCTCCCCGCTCCCGGGCTCCCCTCTCCCGGGCGACTACGGCTCCAGCCTGCCCGGCGGCTCCGCCCCGGTCCCGCCCTCGCCCGTGCCGTCGGACATGGACCACGCGATGGTCCGGGTCGTGGACAGCCTGTTCCGCGGGCTGGACAAGCTGGAACTGGCCGTGGCCGTCCACCGGCTGTTCGCGGAGGACCCGGTCAGCCTCCGTACGCTCGCCCACAAGATGCTCGTCGACCGTGACGCGCTCTCCCACGCGCAGCGCACCGCCGAGGAGCGCGTCCTGCACTGGCTGCGCTCGTCGGAGTCGGCGCCGGTGACGGGCCACATGTTCCGGCTGACCGAGTGGCTCGGCGCCGCCGCCACCCAGGAGCAGCTCATCGGCGCCGACCCGGCGCACCCCGTGATCGTGCCGTCGCTGCGCACGCCGCTGTGGCGGGTGCTCGTCACCCTCATGCCCGACCGCCGCCTCCAGGACGGCTGGCTCGTCGTGGGCGACATCCAGCGGCTCCAGGCGCGTACGAGGCAGCTCCTCGCCTCGCAGCCGGCCGACGCCGACGTCGTGGAGCTGCTGGGCGAGCTCGGCATCCGCGCCCACTCCGCCAAGGCGTGGCTCGAAGCGCTGCCCCCGGAGACCTCGGCGCACGACCTGGCCTCCTCCGCGCCCTCACCGGCGCAGCCACTCCCCCGCCGCACACCCGGCGCCAACGGCCACCATCACCGCGGCGGCCAGCCGATCCCCACGGCCGGGGCGAGTTCCATCGACCCCTCGGCGGCGCTCGCCACGCTCTCGGCGCTCTCGGGCGGCCGGTCATCCGCGCTGCCGGCCCTCGCGGGCGCGCCGTCCAGCCCGCCGCCACCGATCCCCGGCCCGTCGTCCGACCCGCGCCGCTGGCAGCGCATCGACGTCACGCCCGAGCACCTGCGCGGCGGCCCGGTGCCGGTCCCGGAGGGGTACGCGGCGCAGCTCGGCATGCGGCCGGGCACGCTCCTGTCGGTGACGGGGCCGGGCGACAACGCCATCGTCCTGGTCTGGCAGGGCCACCAGCCGGTCTTCGACTCGCTCCAGCCGGTGTTGATGCGCCTGAACGCCCGCCCGGGCGACCAGGTGTACGTCACGGTGGACGGCTACCGCCTGGAAGCCCAGCTGACCGGCTGACCCGCCCACCACGGACACCCCGCCCTGTCCACGGCCGCCACCGGACGGCCGTCACGGACAGCCGGCCCGAGTCCCCCACCACCTGACGGCCGGCTCGTCCCCGGACGACCACAGCGCCGCCGCAGCGCGCCTGACGGCCCGCAGGCCGGGAGGTCCACGACCGCCGGCTGCTGCTGGCGGTCACCGTCCTGCTGCTCGCGCTCGCCACCGTGAACACCATCACGCTCACCTGGACCACGGCCATGGAAGCCCGGCGCGCGATGGCCGTCGCGCGCACGCTCGGCGCCACCCCGGACAGATCTCCGCGGGGCTGTCCACCGCCCAGCTCCTGGCCGCCCTGCCCGGCGCCGTCGCCGGCGTTCCCCTGGGCGTCGGCGTGTACCGGCTCCTCAGCGCCGGGGAGAGGATCACACCGCCCGTCTCCTGGATGCTCGCCGCCGCACTCGCGATCCTCCGGGCGACGGCGGCGCTCGCCGCCCTGCCCACACGCGTGGCGGCCCGCCGCTCGGTGGCACAGACCCTCAGTGCCGAAACGGCCTGACCGGTCCGGCCGGCAGAGGCCGGCGCCGGCCGCCGATCAGACCCGGCGTCACTGCGGGCCGGCGAACAGGCGCAGGCGGTGGGCCGTGGCCGCGGCCTCCCCTCGTGAGGCGACGCCGAGCTTGGCCAGGATGTTGGACACGTGGACGCTCACCGTCTTGACGGCGATGACCAGCTCCCCGGCGATCTCCCGGTTGCTGCGCCCGGCGGTGACGAGCCGGAGCACCTCCAGCTCGCGGGCCGTCAGCCCCAGCGGCGAACCCACCGGCGCGCCGTCGGGCCCGGCCGCGCCCCTCGATCTGCCGGAAGTCACCTGGGCGCGGCCCACCAGGGCGTCGAGCTCGGCCAGCAACGGCGCGGCCTTCAGCGGCTCGGCCAGCTCGCGGGCGCGCGCCACGCGGGCCGCCGCCTCCTGCC
>NZ_JBEXDT010000159.1:0-11455 GCF_040605905.1 Nonomuraea sp. NPDC005501
TCGGCGCGCGGCGACAGGCCACGCTCGGCCGCGTCGAGCAGGATCGCCCGCAGCCGCATGCCGACCTTGGTGGAGCCCGGCTCGCGCGTCTGCCCCGCCCCCGCCTCGGCGACCACCTCTTCCGACGCGCCCGCGGGTCTCGACCGGGCGGAGTTGCGGCGGACCCTCGACGCCGTCCATGAGGCCGGCATGTACGGCGTCTATTCCGAGGCGGTCGACGGAGGCCGGACGTGGCGGGGCGCCTCCGGCGTCGCCGACGTGGTCACCCGCCGCCCCGCGCTCGCCGGCATGCGCCACCGGGTGGGCAGCATCACCAAGTCGTTCACCTCGGTGGCGATCCTCCAGCAGGTCGAGCGGGGCGCCGTCGAGCTGGACGCGCCGGTGGACCGCTACCTGCCGGGCCTCATCCCGGGCGAGCGAGGCGCGAAGATCACCGTGCGGATGCTGCTCAACCACACCAGCCACATCGGCGACTACATCGTCGGCGCGTTCCCCTCGCTGGCGCAGGGCTCGCCCGCCAGCCTCGACGACAACCGGTTCCGCCGGTTCACGCCCCAGGAGCTCGCCGGTCTGGGCCTGGCCGCCCGGCCGACCGGCGAGCCGGGGGCCCTGCCGGGCTCGTACTCCAACACCAACTACGTCATCGCCGGCCTGCTGCTGGAGAAGGTGACCGGCGTCGACGCCGAGCGGTACATCACCCGGAACGTCATCCGCCGCGCCGGGCTGCGCGACACCTCCTTCCCTGCCACGCCGCGGATCCCCGGGCCGTCCTCCAAGGCGTACGAGTCCCTGTACGGGCTGATCGACCCGGCGCGCGACTACAGCACGTACGACATGTCGTGGGCGAGCACCGCGGGGGCGCTGGTGTCGACCGTGGACGACCTCAACCGCTTCTACCGGGCGCTGCTGGGCGGCGAGCTGATCGGCGCCGGGGCGCTCGCGGAGATGCGGACGACCGTGCCGGTGCTGGCGGGCGGCGGGCGCGTCGACTACGGGCTCGGCCTGTACACCCTGGACCTGCCGTGCGGGCGCTTCTGGGGGCACGACGGGGTCGTCTTCGGCATGGCGACCCAGTCGCTGATCCGCGAGGACGGCGCCCGCCTGGTCTCGTTCGGGGTGAACCGCACGAAGTACCAGCGGATCGGCGACGACGGCACGCTGGAGCCGAGCCCCATCGACTACGCGCTCGCCGAGCACATCATCGTGGCCCTGTGCGGCCCGGCCGCCGGGGCCGACTCGGCGAAGGCGGCGCGGGCGCCCTTCCTGCCGTTCGCGGCGGACCGGGCGCCGGTCGGGCCCTGACGCTGCTCAGGCCGGCGAGTGGTCCGGGGCCCCCGAGGCGGCCTCCGGGGCGATCTCCGGGGCCCGGTGCTCGTACGGCGTGCTGAGGACGACCGTGGTGCGGGTGGAGACGTTGGCGGCGGCGCGGATCTGCTGGAGCAGGTCCTCCAGCGCCACCGGCGAGGCCACCCGCACCTTGAGGATGTAGCTCTCGTCGCCCGCCACGCTGTGGCACGCCTCGATGGCGCTCAGATGCGCGAGCCGGTCGGGCGCGTCGTCCGGGGCGGCGGGGTCGATCGGCTTGATCGACACGAACGCGGTCAGCGGCAGGCCCACGGCGTCGTGGTCGATGACGGCGGTGTAGCCGCGCAGCACGCCGCGCTTCTCCAGGCGGCGCACCCGCTGGTGCACGGCGGAGACCGAGAGCCCGGTCTCCCTGGCCAGGTCGGTGAAGCTCATCCGGCCGTCGCCGGCCAGGAGCGTGACGATCCGGCGGTCGATCTCCTCCATCGGTCAAAAATAGCCCGTCGAGGTCACGACATGGTCCCGACCGGGGTGGCGCCCCGGCGCATGGCGTGCTCGACGAGCGTGATGAGCACCTCGCGGCCGGAGTCGCGGCGGCGCGCGTCGCACAGCACGACGGGGATGTCCGGCTCCAGGTTGAGGGCCTTGCGGACCTCGCCGATCGTGAACGTCCGCGCGCCTTCGAAGCAGTTGAGCGCCACGACGAACGGCGTGTCGCGCTGCTCGAAGTAGTCGATGGCGGGGAAGCAGTCGGCCAGGCGCCGCGTGTCGGCGAGCACGACGGCCCCCAGCGCCCCCATGTTGAGGTCGTCCCAGACGAACCAGAACCGCTCCTGCCCGGGGGTGCCGAACAGGTACAGCATGTAGTCGCCGCTGATCGTGATGCGGCCGAAGTCGAAGGCGACGGTGGTGGTCGGCTTGCCCTCGATGCCGGCCAGGTCGTCGATGTGCTGGCCGATCTGGGTGAGGATCTCCTCGGTGCGCAGCGGCCGGGTCTCGGACACGGCGGTCACCATCGTGGTCTTGCCCGCGCCGAAGCCGCCCGCGATCAAAATCTTGATCGCGGTGGGCAGCCGCCACCGATCAGAACGACCGAAATCCATCGAGCACCGCCTGTACATCCCTTCGCGGGCAAGGCCCTCGCCATGCCGCGCGCGCACAAATCCGCCCTTGGGGAGCCTTGGTCAGCGGATGCCTGTCAAGGCGTGAGAAGAGGTCGATCCACATGTCTGGCACCGGTCACCCTAGCAACGCCTCAAATTGCACTCAAGTCACCAACCGCATCAGTGATCAATATGTCATACCTTGGCGCGGCTGTCGTTACTGACGGGCGACCGGGATCGGTCAGGAAGCCTGTCACGCCTTTCCGGCCCACCCGTTAGCCGTCCTCCGGGGCGGGGTCAGCCCACGTGGACGACCGGGCGGCGGGCGGCGTCGGGCTCGGCCTGCCGCAGCACCTCGCGGGTCAGCGGGGGGATGTCGCCGCCGCCGAACACCAGGTAGCGCAGCAGCGCGCCGATCGGATTGCCCTCGGCGGCCCAGTGGAAGTACACGTGCGGCATCTTGCCCGTCTGGTCGCGCAGGTAGAGCAGCAGGGCGGCGATGGCGTTGGCCACGGTCGGGCTCTCCATGCGCAGGATGCGGTAGCCGTGCCGCTCCTCCCCCACGACCCTGACCTCGCTGGCGAACTCCGAGGCGTCGGGCACCGTGACCTCAAGGAACAGGATGCCCTCGGAGGGCCGCAGCCGGTGCAGCTCCCAGGCCTCGCGGGCCTTGTCGACGTACTCCTTGCAGTCGCGGGCGTGCGGCTCGTTGGCGATGAGGCGCAGGTCGCCGGTCTCGTTGACGTACCGGCGGGCGAGGTCGTCCAGCGTGATCTCGGTGACGCGCAGCTCCGTGGAGCGGGTGGCCCGCGACACGAGCGAGGTGATCACGATGCCCAGCACGAACAGCAGGGCGATGACCAGGCCGTCCGGCCGCTCGATGATGTTCGCCACGAGGGCGTACGCGAAGATCAGCGAGATGACCCCGAACGGCACGGCGGCCTTGGTCCGGCGGCCGGTCCAGGCCGAGAGGGTGACGGCGACGGCGGCCGACAGGATGAGCGCGAGCACGCCGCTGGCGTAGGCGCCGCCCTGGGACTCGACGTCGGCGCCGAAGAAGATCGTGATGACGAACGAGATGGCGGTGAAGACCAGCACCATGGGCCGGGCGGCGCGCGACCAGTCGGGGGCCATGCCGTACCGGGGCAGGTAACGCGGGACGATGTTGAGCAGTCCCGCCAGGGCCGAGGCGCCGGCGAACCAGAGGATGGCGATGGTGCTGAGGTCGTAGGCGGTGCCGAACCAGTCGCCCAGGTACTCGTGCGCCAGGTACGCCAGCGCCCGTCCGTTGGCCGAGCCGCCCTCGGCGAACTCGTCGGCCGGGATGAGCACGGTCGTGGCGAAGCTGGAGGTGATGAGGAAGACGCTCATGATGACCGCCGCGGTGGTCAGCAGCTTGCGCGCGCCCTTGACCCGCTGCGCCAGGTCACCCCTGACCAGCGGCATCACGGCGACACCGGTCTCGAAGCCGGACAGGCCGAGGGCGAGCTTGGGCATCACGTACAGCGACACGGCGACCATGGCGACGGGACTGGCGTAGTCGGTGGCCAGGAGGTTCTGCCAGTCGGTGACCTTGGCCGGGGCGGCGAGCACATGCTGGACGGCGGTGGCCACGACGACGATGTTCAGCAGCAGGTAGACGGCCACCAGGACGACGGCGATGGAGATGGCCTCGCTGAACCCGGCGAGGAACACCCCGCCGAGCGCGGCGATCAGCAGCAGCGTCACGGGCACCTGCCAGCCGGCCAGGGCCGCGGGCACGAACGGGTTGTGCAGGATGTGCGCGGTGGCGTCGGCCGCCGACAGTGTGATCGTCACGATGAACGCCGTGGCGACGAAGCCGAGCAGGAACAGCACGAGCAGCTTGCCGCGCCAGCCGGGCAGCAGCCGTTCGAGCATGGACAGGGAGCCGAGCCCGTGGGGGCTCTGCTCGGCGACGGCCCGGTACGTCGGCAGGGCCCCGAACAGGGTGAGCGCCACCAGCAGCAGCGTGGCGATCGGGCTGAGCGCGCCGGCGGCGAGGGCGGCGATGCCCGGCTGGTAGCCGAGCGTGGAGAAGTAGTCGACGCCGGTGAGGCACATGACCTGCCACCAGGTGTGCTGGTGCTCGGGCGCCTCCTCGTGGTGCGGTCCGGTGGTGCGGGGGTCGGCGCGCTGCAGTCCCTTCAGCAGCCACTGGCGTACCTCTGAGCCGGCCGTACTGACCACGGTCTCCCCCTGTGCGACGCGCGTCCCGCCCTGGGACGCCTTCTTGCGGTGGACCACTGTGTCATGCACCCGGAAGCGTGCGTCAATCACCCCTTCCCGCAGTACGCCGGAAATGCCCCCGGGCGCGCGGGCGCCTCAGCCGGGTGCCCGCGCGCCGGCCTCCGTTCAGTCCGGTGCCCGCTCGCCCGCCTCCGTTCAGTCCGGTGCCCGCTCGCCCGCCTCCGTGATCCGCTCCTCCGCCCACAGCCGCCGCATCTCCGGGCAGCTCTCCAGCAGCCCGGCCAGCGGCCCGCGCCCGGCGACCCGGCCGCGGTCGAGGACGACGACCTCGTCGGCCCGTTCGAGGGCGGCCCTCCGGTGCGACACCACCAGCAGCGTCGAGGGCCCGCTCCCGTCGCGCGCGGCCGTCGCGAGCCGCTCCCACAGCAGCTCCTCCGTCTCGACGTCCAGCGCGGACGACAGGTCGTCGAGGACGAGCAGGTCCGGAGCCCGTACGAGCGCGCGGGCGGCGGTCGCCCGCTGCACCTGGCCGCCGGACAGCCGCACGCCGCGCGGCCCGACCACGGTGTCCGGGCCCTCCGGCATGGCGGCGAGGTCGTCCTCCAGCGCCGAGAGCCGCAGCGCCCGCTCCAGGCCGTCACCGGGGACGCCGAGCAGCACGTTCTCCCGCAGCGACGCCGAGAACAGCCGGGGCACCTGCCCGGCGTACGCGACCCGGCCGGGCACCAGGAACGTCCCGGGGTCGGCGACGGGCCGGCCGTTCCAGGTGATCGTCCCGGCGTCCACCGGCAGCAGCCCGAGCAGGGCCCGTACCAGCGTCGTCTTGCCCGCGCCCACGGCGCCGGTGACGACCGTGAACGAGCCGCGCCGCACCCGCAGGTCCACCCCCCGCAGCCCGGCGCCGTGCGGCCCGAGGCGGACGGTCAGGCCGCGCGCCTCCAGCACCTCCAGGGGGTCGCCGTGGCGCGGCGGCGGCACGGCGGCGGGCGGCTCGCGGTGGAACCACACGCCGGTGTCGCGCGCCAGGTCGCCGGCGTCCTCGTGCGGCGCCATGAGCGCGGTGAGGCGGCCGGTGGCGACGGTGGCGTGCGGCAGCCGGGCGAGGATTCCGCCGACGACGCGCGGCAACGCCGCCAGCCAGCCCGCGTAGCTGGTGAACAGCGCCAGGTCGCCCACCGTGAAACCGCCGCGGCGCATGGCCGGCGCGGCGAGCACCAGGACCAGGCCGACGCCGATCTCGACGGTCGCGTTCGTCACACCCTCCAGCAGGTCGGTGGCCAGCCGGTCGCGGAGGGCGGCGTCGCGCCGCGCCCGGTTGCGCTCGCGCAGCCGCTCCAGGGCCGCCGCCTCCGCGCCCGCCACCTTGAGCGCGAGCACGCCGCCGAACATCTCCCCGACGTACGCGGTGACGTCCGCGCCGAGCGCCCGCGCCCGCTGGTGCAGCCGCCGGACCCGGCGGCTCATCAGCCGGCCGGCGACCCCGATCACCACCATCGGCACCACCAGCGCCGCCGTGACGACGGGGTCGATCGCCGCCATGATCCCGAGCGCGGTCCCGCCGAACAGGATCGCCCCGGCCAGCGGCACCGCCTCGTCCACGAGCTCCACCAGGTCGCTCACGTCGTCCCGCAGCCGCGCGAGCGCGTCCCCCGGCGCGTACGGCAGCCTGGCCGCAGCCGGGCCCGGGGCGGTGAGGACCGAGCGGAGCAGGTTGGAGCGCAGCAGGGTGGCCGCCGCGTCCCACCAGTAGTCGCCGTACGTCCAGGCGACCACCATGGTCAGGCCCCGGGCCAGCTCCACGCCGACCAGCGCGGCGCACAGCCACAGCACCTGGCCCGGCGCCGCGGCGGCCTGCCCGCTGATCCCGTCGAAGATCGCCTGGAGCGCCAGGCCGGTGCCCAGCGGCAGCACGCTGACCGGCATCCACAGCAGCGCGCCCACCAGGAACCTGCGCAGGTCGAACCGCACCAGTCCCGCCACCACCGTCCACACGCCCGCCCCACGCCCGGAACGGCCCCTCGGGTCCACGTCACCTCCCGCGCGGCTCATCGGGTCACCCCCGCCAGCTTCAGCAGGCGCGCGAAGCGGCTGCCCGGGTCCGCCGCCAGCTCCTCGCGGCGGCCGTACTCGACGACCCGCCCGTGCGACATGACCGCGATCTTGTCGACCCGTGCCAGCGACGACAGCCGATGCGCGACGATCACACCCGTGCGGCCGGCGAGCAGCCGGTCCATGCCGCGCTCGACGCGCCGCTCGGTGGCGGGGTCCAGCCGGCTGGACGCCTCGTCGAGCACGACCAGCCCCGGGTCGGCCAGGAACGCCCGCGCGAACGCCAGCAACTGCGCCTCCCCGGCCGAGACGCCCCGCAGCTCGGTGTCGAGCCCGTCGGGCAGCCCGGCCAGCCACTCGCCGAGCCCGGCGTCGGCCAGCGCCCGCCGTAACCGGTCGTCGCCGGGCGAGGGACGGAACAGGGTCAGGTTGTCGCGGACACTCGCGCCGAACAGCCGCACGTCCTGCGTGACCGCGCACACCCGCTCGCGCAGGGAGACGGCGTCCACGTCGCGCAGGTCGAGCCCGCCCACCCGCACGGCGCCCCGCACCGGGTCGTACAGGCGCAGCACGAGCCGCGTGATCGTGGTCTTGCCGCTCCCGGTGCGGCCGACCAGCCCGAGCGTCTCCCCCGGCGCCAGCGACAACGTGACGTCCACCAGCACCCGCTCCTCGGGGGCGTCGCGGGCGTCGTAGCCGAAGGCGACCGCGTCCAGCTCCAGCGCGAGCGGCCCGCTCGCGGGCAGCCGGCGGGGCCGGGCCGGCGCGGGCAGCGTGCGCCGCTCGGCCAGCAGGCCGCCGATGCGGGTGATCCCCGCGAGGGCGCCCTGGTAGTCGCGCAGCCGGTCGATCAGCCGCTCGAACGGCGTACGCACCATCACCGTGCACTGGAACACCAGGACGGCGGTGCCGACCGTGAGCGTCCCGCTCGCCCGGGCCCACGCGGCCAGGGCCAGCATGAGCGCCGTCCCGGCGGCGAACGCGACCGACGTGCCCGCCAGCAGGCCGCTGCCGATCCGGTCGGCCCGGTGCTCGGCCCGGTACCAGACGGCGGCGGTGCCGAGGAAGCGGCTCACGACGTGCCCGCCCGCGCCGTTGGCGCGGATGTCCTCGGCTCCGGCCAGCCGCTCCTCCATCTCGCCGTACAGCCGCGCCTGGGCCGCTCTCGCCGCGGCGGCGGAGGGCACGGCCAGCCGCTGCGCGCGCGTCGTGCCGAACCCGACGAGCACGCAGTACGCGAGCAGGGCGGCGCCGAGACGCGGGTCGGCGGCGAACACGACGGCGATCACCCCGGCCAGCAGCAGCCCGCCGGCCACGACGTCCATGAGGAACGCCACGACGAACCCCGACACGGCCACCACGTCGCCGTCCACCCGCTCGATCAGCTCGCCAGGCGTGTGCCTGCCGTGGAAGTCCATGTCGAGGCCGAGCGCGTGCCCGGCCAGGCGCTCACGGAGACGGTCGGTGCCGTCCCAGGCGAGCCGGCTCGCCAGCCAGGCGGCCGCCAGCCGGGCCGCCTGCCCCGCGACGGCCGCCGCGAGGGCGGCCAGCGCGATCAGCGTGAGCCGGCCGGTGCCCGCGCCGGCGATGGCGTCGTCGACGAAGCGGCGGGTGAGCTGGGGGCCGGCCAGCGGGAGCACGGTCATGGCGGCGACGGCCACGCCCAGCACCACGGCGGCCCGCCGTCCCGGCCACATGAGCCGCAGCACATCCCGCCGGACCTCCCCGCTCCGGTCCGTGGCGGCGCGCTGCGTGGCGCGGAGGCGCCCGTCTTCGGTGGCATGCCGATCGTCCCGGTCCTGCCGGGTCTCGGAGGTCATCGGCTACACCCGCCGCGCGACGTGCAGGAGGTACTGCTCGCGGTCGAGCGGGTTCCGGCCGTCGCGCCGCCGGACGGGTGCGGGCCCTCGGACGGGCCGGTAGTGGTCGAAGGTGGTCTCCAGGACGCCCTCGCCCCGGGTCAGCCCCGGCAGCCGCCGTTCCAGCCGGTGGACCTCGGCGGCCGGGATGTCGCCCTCCAGCTCGTACCACGGGCCCCGTCGTGCCGTGTCGCCGTGAACGGCGCGCAGCCGGCCCAGGACGGCCGCGACCTGCCCGGCCGTGTCCGCCGGGACCTCCAGGTGGAAGCGGTGGACCGGCTCGCACACGACCGTCCCGGCCCGCCGCAGCGCGCTCATCAGCACCAGCGGCGTCAGGAGCCGGAAGTCACGTGCCGTGGACATCGGCGAGATGTAGCCGGAGCGCGTCAGGGTGACCGCGCAGTCGACGACCTCCCAGCCGCGCAGACCCTGCCGGAGCGTCTCGCGCACCGTGCCGCCGATCGTCTCGGCCAGCTCCCCGACCGACTTGTACACGTACAGCGGGAGCGTGCCCAGCTCGGCCCGCACGCGGAAGGAGACGCCCGCGCCGGGCGGGACGGGCTCGACCCGCAGGCCGAGCGTGGCGACGAACGGGTTGCCGTCCTGGCCGAGGAGCTCCACGGCCTCGCCGGTGGCGGCGGGGCGCTCGACGCAGATGGTGGTGGTCTCGCGGAAGGTGACGTGCAGGCCGTACTCGGCGGCCAGCGTGTCCTGGACGACCTCCTTCTGCACCTCGCCGTAGAGGGAGATGGAGATCTCCTGCCGCTCGTCGTCCTGGCGCAGGCCGATGAGCGGGTCCTGCTCGGCGAGCTCGGTCAGGGCCGCGTGCAGCGCCGCCCTGTCGGCGCGACGGGCGGGCACGACGACGGTCTCCAGGCTGGGCGGCGCGAACCACCCGCGCCCGGGCGCCCGCACCGGCCGGGCGTGATCCACGGCGAGGGCCGGGGGGGCCCCCGGGGACGCGGCCGAGGGTTCGGCCTGGCGGATCTCGTCGCCGATCCGGATGCCGGTGAGGCCCCGCACCGTCCCGATCCGCCCGGCCGGGAGCGCCGCCCCCGGACCCGCCGCTCCCCGGTCGAACACGCGGATCGCCGTGACCCTGCCCTCCCGCTCACCCCCGACCTGGCCACCGCCGTCGCCGGCACCCTCACCGGCACCTTCACCAGCGCCCCCGCCGGCACCTTCACCGGCGCCTTCACCGGCGCCGGCGAGGGGGCCGAAGCGCACCCGGTCGCGCACCCGCAGCGTCCCGGACAGCATCCGCACGTAGGCGGCCCTCTCCCCGGCCGGCCCCCGCTCGACCTTGAAGACGGTGCCCGACGCCGGGGCGTCCGGGTCGGGGTCGGCGGCCGGCAGCAGCTCCTCGACCCCGGCCAGCAGCGCGTCCACGCCCGCGCCGGTGATCGCCGACCCGAACAGCACCGGGTACGCCCGCGCCCGCCCCGTCTGGTCCGCGAGCGCGCGGCGCAGCCGGTCGTGGGTGAGGGCGGGCCCGCCGTCGAGGTAGGCGGCCAGCAGCGCGTCGTCCCGCTCGGCCAGCGCCTCGGCCAGCCCGGTCACGTAGGCGGCGTCACCGGGCCCGTACGGGACGAAGGCGGCGTCGCGCGTGCCGGCCCGGCGCACGGCGCCCAGCGGTACGACGTCCGGCGTCAGCCTCTCGGCGACGGCCCGCAGGACCCGCCCCGGATCGGCGCCCGAACGGTCGATCTTGTTGACGAAGATGATCGCGGGGATGCGCAGCCTGCGCAGCGTGCGCATGAGCACGCGGGTCCGCGCCTGCACCCCTTCGACGGCCGAGACGACCAGCACGGCGCCGTCGAGCACGCCGAGGGCCCGCTCCACCTCGGCGATGAAGTCCGGGTGGCCGGGCGTGTCGATCAGGTTGACCGTGACGCCGCCGACGGTGAACGACACGACGGCGGACTTGATGGTGATGCCGCGCCGGCGTTCCAGCGCGAGCGAGTCGGTCTGTGTGGTGCCGTCATCCACGCTGCCGACCTCGTCGATGACACCGGCGGCGTGCAGCAGCCGCTCGGTCAGGCTCGTCTTACCGGCGTCTACATGCGCCAGGATCCCCAGGTTGAGCGTACGCACGAAGCGTCATGTCCTTCACGTAGATGGAACCTCCTTGCCGAATGGACATGGACCTACGCCGCATCTCCGCCTCCTTGGTCTGTGCTCTGTCGTCGCCGGGAGTACAACAGACGGCCGGCCCGCCGCACAACCGAATAACCGGCGCCCGGTGCGGAAGACTCGGTCGCATGAGGATCACGCTCGTCCAGGGGGACATCACCGAGCAGCGGGTCGACGCCGTCGTCAACGCCGCGAACCCGTCGCTGCTCGGCGGAGGCGGCGTCGACGGGGCCATCCACCGGCGCGGCGGCCCGGCGATCCTGGCGGAGTGCCGGCGGCTGCGCGCCACCCGCTACCCGGACGGGCTGCCCGTGGGCCGGGCGGTTGCCACCACGGCGGGCGAGCTGCCCGCCCGGTGGGTCATCCACACGGCCGGTCCCGTCCACTCCACCCGCGAGGACCGCTCGGCGCTGCTGGCCTCCTGCTACCGGGAGGCGCTGCGGGTGGCCGGCGAGCTGGGCGCCGCCACCGTGGCGCTGCCCGCCGTGTCGGCCGGCATCTACGGCTGGCCCGTGGACGACGCCGCCCGCATCGCGGTGACCACCGTCCGGGCCGCCGGCGCGGAGCTGGAGACCGCGCTGGAGACGGCGGTGGTCACGGCGGTGGAGGAGGTGCGGTTCGTGCTGTTCACGGCCGACGTCCACGCCGCCTTCGCCCGCGCCCTGAAGGACGCGGGCGGTTGACGGCGGTCAGCCGCCCGGGCCCACGTGGTTGTCCGGGGCGCCGTCGCCTGCCGTGGGGAGATCGCCGCGGGGCACGGCCGTCGGCGGCGGCGCGGGCGTGCCGTCGCCGACGGCG
>NZ_JBEXDT010000160.1:0-11189 GCF_040605905.1 Nonomuraea sp. NPDC005501
GCGCGTCCGCCGCGCTGGAGCGCGCCGCCGAGCTGACCGAGGAGACGGCCGTACGGGCACGCCGGTTGACCTCCGCGGCGGTCGCGGCGGCGGACGCCGGCCAGCCGGGCCGGGCGAAGGACCTGATCGAACGGGCCGGCCACCTGCTGACGGATCCCCGGTCGCTCGCCCGGCTGTCCGAGCTGCGCGCCCGCGTCGCCTTCGACGAGGGGGCGCCCCACCTGGCCCACGACCTGCTCCTGTCGGGCGCGGACCTGATCGCCGGGCAGAGGGCGACCGGGCAAAGGGTGACCGGGCGGAGGGCCGCCGGGGACGCGGTGACCGGAGACACGGCCGCCGGAGAGATGGCCGCGGGAGACACGGCCGCCGGAGACACGGCCGATGGAGGCGGGGTCGCCGCGGCCGATCGGGTCATGGCCGGGCTGATGCTCATCGACGCCGCCCGCAACGCCTGGCAGCTCAGCGACCCCGGCCGGGTCGCGGAGGCGGCCGGCCGGTTGCACGCGCTCGGCCTCCAGCCGGAGGACGGTCTCGGCCCCGCCGTGGACGCCGTCACGGGCGCGGCCGAGTTCCTGGCCAAGGGACCGGCCGGGGCCCTGGCCACCATGCGCGGCCTGGTCGCCGACGGCGGCCGGATCCGTGAGGGGGCGCACGCGCTGCGCGTCAACGCCGCCTTCGTCGCCGGCCTGGTCGGCGACTTCCAGGCCGGCCGTGACATCTCCGCGGCCGTCGCCGCCGAGTGCCGGGCGCGCGGCGACATCGGCAAGCTCCCGCTGGCCCTCCTGACCCTCACGGCCTGCGACCTCTATCTCGGCCGGTTCAACGACGCCGTGGCCGGCGCCGCCGAAGGGCTGCGGCTGGCCGCCGACACCGGCCAGCCGAACCGGGCCGGCTACCTCGAAGGCATGCTCGCCTGGATCGCCGCCGTACGGGGCGAGGACGCCGAGTGCTCCAGGCTGGCGACCCGGTGCCTCGACCGGTTCGAGGCCAACCGGATCGCCAACGGGCCCGCCTGGGCCGAATGGGCGCTGGCCCTGCTGGAGCTGGGCCGGGGCCGTTTCGCCGAGGCGCTGGACCGGCTCGACGCCGCCCTGGAGGGGCCGGTGCGCCACCAGATCCAGGCGGTGTACTTCGCGCCCGACCAGATCGAGGCGGCCGTACGGCTGGGCGCCCCGGCGGGCGAGCCGTTGCGGCGGTTCGAGGAGTGGGCGGACGCCGCGGGCCACGACTGGGCCGGCGGCGTGCTCCACCGCTGCCGCGCCCTGCTCGAACCCGACTGGGACACCGCGCACGAGCACTTCCGCGCCGCCGTACGGCTGCACGCCGACAGCGGACGCCCGTGGGAGGCCGCGCGGACCCGCCTGGCCTTCGGGGAGCGGCTGCGCAGGGAGCGGCACAAGGGCAGCGCCCGGCCGCACCTGCGTGCGGCGCTGGAGACGTTCGAGCGGCTGGGAGCCCGGCCGTGGGCCGAGCGCGCCCGGACGGAGCTGCGGGCCGCGGGAGACACCAGCGCTCCGGCCGGGCATGACGAGGCCGTCTCCGCGCTGTCACCGCAGGAGCTGCAGATCGTCCGGCTGGCGGCGGCCGGGCTGACGAACCGGGAGATCGGGGCGCAGCTCTTCCTCAGCCCCAAGACGGTCAGCTACCACCTCTACCGGGCCTTCCCCAAGCTCAACGTGGCCAGCCGCGCCCAGCTCGCCGGCCTCGACCTGTCCTGACCGGTGTGACACACCAGACAGGCCGGACAGGAATCCTGGCTGATCAACGCGGTGCTGCACAGGACGAGAGCAGTTCGAAGGGAGCAGGCCATGTCCATTCTGATCGCCTATGACGGTTCGGCCGACTCGCGTTCCGCGATCGAGTTCGCGGCCAAGCATCTGGCCCCCGAGCCCGTCGTCGTCGTGACCGTATGGGAGCCGTTGCTGGTGCAGCTCAGGAGGTATCCGCTGGCGGACCTCGCGGCGGTCACGGACGGCACCGACGAGTGGCGCGAGCTGGCCGACCGGCACGCCGAGGAGGGCGCCGACCTGGCGCGGGCCTCCGGGATCACCGAGGTGACGCACCGGGCCGTGGCCGATCGGGAGTCGATCTGGAAGACGATCGTGGACGTGGCCGACGAGCTGGACGCCTCGCTGATCGTCACCGGCTCGCGCGGCCTGTCGGAGACCCGGTCGGTGCTGCTGGGCAGCGTCTCCAACCACGTGCTGCACCACGCGCGCCGGCCGACGCTGATCGTCCCGCCGCCCGCGAAGGACGGCGCCCGCTAGTCGGCCTGTCACGCGATCCTGACCGGACGACCGGCGCTTCGAGGCTGGAACGAGATGGATGACCCGTTCAGCTCCTGCACGCTCACCCCGGCGCAACCGACCTGCGTGATAGAGACCGCGGTTCACCGGGGCACCTTCCGTGCGGATTTCACTGCCAAGCAGGTCATCGAAGTCAGTCGATACGCGCCCAGAACAGATCGTTGGGTGAACGAGCAGCACATCTACAGCTTCCAGTGACCAGCCGCGGGCGCCCGCGCCTTCGGGGCGTTCAGGTAGCACGAAGGCGTCCCGCCTCCCTCGGGAGGACGGTCAGATGCAGCACTCTCCCGCGGGGGACGACGTCTTGGCCGCGGCGGGCCCGGCATGGATCAGGTGGGTGTCGATGCGCCTGGCACCCGGGCCCTCCTCGCCCAGCCGGTCGTAGGGGTTGGCCAGGGCGCACCGGTCGAGCGACAGGCAGCCGCAGCCGATGCAGTCGGTCAGGTCGTCGCGCAGCCGCTGGAGCTGCTCGATGCGGTCCTCCAGCTCGCCGCGCCAGGCGGCCGACAGCCGGGCCCAGTCGCCGCGCGTGGGGGTGCGCTCCTCCGGCAGCTCGCCGAGCGCGTCCCTGATCGTCTTGAGCGGGATGCCGATGCGCTGGGCCAGCCGGATGAAGGCCACCCGGCGGAGCGTGTCGCGGGTGTAGCGGCGCTGGTTGCCGGCGGTGCGGCGGCTGGTGATGAGCCCCTTGGTCTCGTAGAAGTGCAGTGCCGACACGGCGACTCCGCTGCGCTCGGCGAGCTGCCCGACGGTCAGCTCCTTGGTGTTCCACGGGGCCTTGGTCATACCTGGACTATAGTTCAGGATCGCTCGGCCGTTCGAAGAAGGTCTCCAGCACCACGACCGGCCGGGCGCTCATTCCCAGCGGAAGAGGCGCACGGCCAGCCAGCCGAAGACCAGCACGCCGGCCGCCATCACCGCCAGGTGCAGCGGCTGCGGCCAGTCGCCCGCCCAGGTGGCGCGCATGGCCTGGGCGAACGGGCCGGCCACCGAGAAGTCGCTGAAGACGCGCAGCGCGCCCGGCATGAACTCGCGCGGGATCCACATGCCCGCCACGAACATCAGCGGGAACATCACCACCGACCCGATCCCGGAAGCGGCCTTCCCGGTGCGCGCCAGCGCGGCGATCACCAGCCCCATGGCCATCAGCGCGGCCGTGCCCAGCAGGAAGACCAGCACGAACCCGACCAGCTGCCGGGGCATGGCCGTCCCCAGCACGAGCCGGCCGAGCACGACGACCAGCGCGGTGGACACGGCGCCGACGGCCACGTTGATGAGGAGCTGGCCGGCCAGCATCCGCGCGGGGTGGACGGGCGTGGTCGACATCCGCCGCAGCACGCCCCGTTCGCGGTACGTGGTCAGCACGGTGGGCAGCACCGTGAACGCCAGCGTGAGCATCGCCAGCAGCGTCATCATGGCCGGCAAATGGGTGTCGGTGATCCGCTGCCCGCCGAGCGCGGGGTCGGCCTTGCCCATGTCGGGGATGCTGCCCAGCACCAGCAGCAGCCCGACCGGCAGCACGATGGAGAACAGCATGGCCGGCCACTCGCGCAGGTAGAGCTTCGTCTCGACGGCGAGGATCTTCCTCATGACAGTGTCCTTCCGGTGAGGGCGAGGAACGCGTCGTCGAGCGTGGACTGCTCGATGCGCAGGTCGGTGGGCACGATCCGGTGCTCGGCGAGCGCGAGCGTGACAGCGGGCGCCAGGTCGCCGACGCCGGTGACCTCCAGGTGATCGCCGCTGCCGGTGACCGAACGCACCTCGGGCAGCGCCAGCAGCAGCGCGTGGTCCACGGGCGCCGACGGCCGGAACCTGAGCCGCTGCTCCCCGCCCGCCTGGGCGACGAGCGCGGCCGGGGTGCCGGTGGCCACGACGCGGCCCCGGTCGATGAGGGTGAGCCGGTCGCAGAGCCGTTCGGCCTCCTCCATGAAGTGGGTGACCAGCACGATCGTGACGCCCGAGTCGCGCACCTGCTCCACCAGCTCCCAGGTGTCGCGGCGGGCCTGCGGGTCGAGACCGGTGGTGAGCTCGTCGAGCACGGCCACGCGCGGCCGGCCGACCAGGGCCAGGGCGACCGACAGCCGCTGGCGCTGGCCGCCGGAGAGCTTGCCGAACACGGTGTCGCGCTTGTCGTGGAGCCCGACCCGGCGCATCAGCTCCTCCCAGTCGGCGGGGTGCGGGTAGAAGGAGGCGTACAGGTCCAGGGCCTCCCAGACCTTGATCTTCTCCGGCAGCGCGGCGCTCTGGAGCTGCGCTCCGAGCACGCGGCGCAGCTCGTCGCGGTCGTGGTGCGGGTCGAGCCCGGCCACCCGTACGGTGCCGGAGTCGGGCACCCGCAGACCGGCGACGCACTCGACGGTGGTCGTCTTGCCGGCGCCGTTGGGTCCGAGGATGCCGAAGATCTCTCCCTCGGCCACCTCGAACGACACGTCCTCCACCGCCACGTGACGGGGGTAGCTCTTGCGGAGGTTTCTCACCTCGATGACCTTCATGGTCTCGACGGTAGGAATCAGGGCCGGTGGCGGGGAATCGGGTTGGATGCCCGGTAACGGTGTACCTAGGTACAGTGCGAGTGCTGTCGTTGTTCGCGCACACTGGTGACATGCTCCGACGACTGACCGGGACGGCCCGGGTGTCCGCGCTGCTCGGAATGATCATCGTCCAGATCGGCATCCTGCTGTTCGCGTTGCCGGCGGTGATCCTGACGTTCACGCTGGGGCTGGTCTTCCTCTACCCGCCGGCCGTGCGCATGGTGCGGGGGACGGCGGAGGAGACCCGGCGCCGGATCGGCGCCTGGTCCGGGATCCGGATCGCCTCGCCGTACCTCCCGGAACCGCCGCCGCCGCAGCCTCTGACGGACGGGATGTACCGCCACGAGCGGACTCTGTACAAGTCGCCCCGCGTCCCCGCCTGGAACGCCCGGTGGAAGTGGCTGACCACCGACCCGGCGAGCTGGCGCGACCTGCTGTGGCTGGGCCTGGACCCGCTGATCAAGATCGCCCTGCTGCCGATGCTGCTCGTGACGCCCACCAGGGGCCTGCGGGTGTACGGCCAGTGGTGCGCCCTGCTGCTGTCCCCCACCCGCACGAGCCTGCTGCGCGGCCAGCTGACCCACCTCCACCAGTCACGCAGCATCGCCGCGGACTCCCAGGCGGCCGAGATGCGGCGCATCGAGCGCGACCTGCACGACGGCACCCAGGCCAGGCTCATCGCGATCGGCATGACCCTGGGCGCGGCCGAGGAGCTGATGAACTCGGACCCGGCCGCGGCGAAGGCGCTGATGACCAAGGCTCGCGACGCCTCCGCCGACACGCTGACCGAGCTGCGGCGGCTCATCCGCGGCATCCACCCTCCGGTGCTGGCGGAGCGGGGGCTCGCCGACGCCGTGCGCGCCCTCGCGATGGACACCGCGCTGCGGGTGGAGGTGGAGGTGGACCTGCCGCACCGGCCGGAGCCTCCGGTGGAGGCCGCGGCCTACTTCGCGGTCAGCGAGCTGCTGGCCAACGCCGCCCGGCACGGCGACGCCCGCTCGGCGAGCGTGGACATCAGCTCCGACGGGTCGGCCCTGCGCATCACGGTCACGGACGACGGACTGGGCGGCGCGGACCCGGCCAAGGGCAGCGGCCTGCGCGGGATCGAGCGGCGGCTGGCCGCCTTCGACGGCGTGATGGCGATCAACAGCCCGCCGGGCGGCCCGACGGGCGTCATGATGGTGCTGCCCAAGGTGCTCCCGGTCCACTGGGCGGAGGGCAACAAGCTGCCGCGCTGGAAGACCGCCGTGGTGGCGCTGTGCTGGTCGCTGGCCTGGTGTCCGCTGTTCCCGCAGGGGATGGTCGCCGCCGTGTTCAAGACCTTCGCCTTCCCCGAGAAGTCGTGGTTCCTCGCCCTGTACGCCCCCGAACCCCTCCAGTGGCCGGTCATCCTCTTCATGATCGCTCTGGGTCTCGGCATGTACGCGACCGCCATCGCGATCCCCGCCAAGCACAACCGGGACCGCTGGATGGCCGAGGCGCCGCGCCGGCTGGGGATGTGCTGATGGGCGACCGGGTGCTGATCGCCGAGGACCTCTACCTGCTCAGGGACGGGCTGGTCCACCTGCTCCAGGCCCACGGGTTCACCGTCGTGGCCGCCGTGGAGAGCGGTCCCGAGCTGCTGAAGGGGCTGGTCGAGCTGCGGCCCGACGTGTCGGTCGTGGACGTGCGGCTGCCGCCGACGTTCACGGACGAGGGGCTCCAGGCGGCGCTGGAGGCCCGCCGGCAGGTGCCCGGCCTGCCGATCCTCGTGCTGTCGCAGCACGTCGAGCAGCTCTACGCCCGCGAGCTGCTGGCCGACGGCTCCGGCGCGATCGGCTATCTGCTGAAGGACCGGGTGCTGAACGCCGGGCAGTTCGTCGACGCCGTGCGCCGGGTGGCCGGGGGCGGCACGGCCATGGACCCCGAGGTCATCGCCAAGCTGCTGGCCAGCAACGCCCGGAACGAGCCGCTGGCCGCGCTGACGCCGCGCGAGCGGCAGGTGCTGGAGGCCATGGCCGAGGGCCGCTCCAACGCCGCCATCTCGCAGCGGCTCTACCTGAGCGAGAGCGCGGTGGCCAAGCACACCGCGAGCATCTTCGCCAAGCTGGGTCTGGCCCCTTCCGACGACGACAATCGCAGGGTGCTCGCAGTGCTCGCCCACCTCAACAGTCGCTGACCCCCGCCTGGTCGACAAGCTGCACGGGATTGTCGGTGGGACCGGCTACCTTCATAGGAGGCAGGCGAGCGAAAGGGCCGAATCAGGTGAAAATCCGGGTTAACCGCGATCTTCTGGCGGATGCCGTGGCATGGGCCGCCCGGGTCCTCCCCAACCGGCCCGTGATGCCCGTGCTCTCCGGCTTGCTGCTGGTGGCCGGCGAGGAGCTGAGCCTGTCCGCGTTCGACTACGACGTCTCCGCCCAGGCGCGGATCGACGCCGATGTGGCCGAGGCCGGCGGCGTGCTCATTCCCGGCCGTCTGCTGGCCGAGATCACTCGCAGCCTGCCCGGCGACGAGGTGCAGATCGTCACCGAGGGCGCCGAGGCGGTTCTGACCTGCGGCAGCGCCGAGTTCGGCCTGATCACGATGCCGGTCGAGGACTTCCCGACCATGCCGACGATGCCGCCGGCCATCGGGGCCGTCGGCGGCGGCGTGTTCGCCTCGGCCGTCGGCCAGGCCGCGCCCGCCTCCAGCCGTGACGACACCCTGCCGATGCTCACCGGCATCCGGGTCGACATCGACGGCGAGACGGTCACGATGGCCGCCACCGACCGCTACCGGATCGCGGCCCGCGAGTTCGGCTGGCGGCCCGTGCGGCCCGACATCGCCGTCTCGGCCATGGTGCCCGCGCGGGTGCTGGTCGAGGTGGCCAGGTCGCTGCGCGGCGGTGAGGTGCAGATCGCGATGGGCGACGGGGTGGCCGGCTTCGAGAGCGTCGGGCGCAGCACCACGGTGCGGCTGCTCGACGAGCAGTTCATCGACTACCGCACCCGGCTCGCCTCCGACTGGTCGATCCGGGCCGACGTGCGGGTGGGCCCGTTCGTGGACGCCATCAAGCGGGTCGCCCTGGTGGCCGAGCGCAACACCGCGATCCGGCTGTCGTTCACCCAGGGGCAGGTGACGCTCCAGGCGGGCGGCGGCGACATCGGGCGCGGCATCGAGGTGCTGGAGTGCGAGCTGCGGGGCGACGACATCGAGATCGCCTTCCAGTCGCAGTTCCTTCTCGACGGCCTGACCGGCATCGAGACGGAGCTGGCCCGCCTCAACATGGAGTCCCCGACGCGGCCGGCGCTGATCCAGGACGTGCCCGGAGACGCCGACCCCGCCTTCCGCTACCTCGTGATGTCCCTGCGCCTCGGCGCCTGATCCCGCCCCGGCTCCCCCCGGGAGCGGGGCGTCACTGCGGTCTGCGGGCCGACTGCCGGTCGGCGACCAGCTTGAAGACGCGCTTGAACTCCGCGTACGCCTCCTCGCCCACGGTCGAGGCCAGCTCGGCCTCGATGGCGGCCATGGCGGCGTCCGACTTGGCCATCTCGTCCAGCCCCTTGGCCGTGGGCACGATCAGCTTGGCCCGGCGGTCGGCCGGGTCCGGCTGCCGCTCGACGTAACCCAGCTCGACCAGTTCGTCCACCAGCGTGCCGATGACCTGCTTGTGCTGCCCCGATTGCGTGGCCAGGTCGGTCGCCCGGCTGCCCTCCTCGTCGAGGTAGGCCAGCACCGCGCCGTGACGCGGCCGGAGCTCCCGATGGCCCTGCTCGGCGACCGCCCCGAACAGCTCCCGCTGCACCGAGAACAGCGTCCGCCCGGCCAGGATGCCGAGGTCCGGGTTGTCCTGCTTGCGCTGGCTCCTACGCACCGCCACGCCTCCATTTGATCACTAATCTTGATAGTCACTGAATTTTACTATATGGTCGTCCTCATGACCACAACGATGGAACTCACCCGGTTCCGCGTGGCTCCGGACAACGCCGAGCGGCTCCTCGCCGCCCGTCCCGGAATGCTCGCGGACTTCCGCGCCGACCGCGCGGGCTTCCTCGGCGCACGCCTGGTGCGCCTGCCCCGTGACGAGTGGCTCGACATCGTCGAGTGGCGCTCGCCCGAGGACCGCGCCGCCTCCGCCGCCAAGGGCGGCAACCTGCCCGGCATCCGGGCCTTCTTCGAGTCGATCGACGAGCTGGTGTCCGCCGAAGACGGCACCACGGAAGGAAACGAGGGCTGACCATGACGATCCTCATCACCGGAGCCACCGGCACCGTCTCCGGCGCCGTGCTCGACGCGCTGCCCGGCAAGGACGGGGTGCGGGTGCTGGTACGAGACCCGGCCAAGGCGCCGGCCGGGTACGAGGTGGCCGTCGGCGACCTCGACGACCCGGCGACGCTCGGCGACGCGTTCGACGGCGTGGAGACGCTCTGGCTGCTCACCGCGATGGGCCCGCAGGCGCCGCACGCCAGCATGAACGCGCTCTGGGCGGCCCGCCGGGCGGGGGTGCGGCACGTGGTCCGCATGTCGGCGATCGGCGCCGCGCACGACGCGCCCACACGCAACGGCCGCCTGCACGCTCTGTCCGACGTCGAGCTCCAGGCGTCCGGCCTCGGCTGGACCATCATCCGCCCGGCCTTCTTCATGCAGAACCTGTTCGGCTCCGTCACCGGGGACACCCTGTACGGCGCCACCGGGGACGGCCGGTTCGGCCTCATCGACGTGCGGGACATCGGCGACTTCGCCGCCACCCTGCTGACCGACCCCCGACCGCACACAGGCAAGGTCTACACCCTCACCGGCCCGGCCAGCATCTCCCTGGCCGAGGCGGCGGAGGCGCTCGGCGAGGTGTACGGCCGTCCGATCGCCTACCAGCCGGTGGCGCCGGAGCAGGCCCACGCCGCCATGCTGGAAGCGGGACTGCCCGCCTGGAACGCCGCGGTCAACACGGAGTACATGCGGGCCTACGCGGGCGGGTGGGGCGACTACACGACCCCGGACTACCGCGAGGTGACGGGCAAGGACGCCCACACCTTCACGGACTTCGCCAGGGCTCACGTGGACCGGCTTCTGTCCGGCCAGGAATGACACCGGAGGAGCAACGGGGCAAGGGGGGGACGGAGGCCATGGCCCACATGACGCGCGTGTCGGCGACCGGCCCCGTGCGGGCTCAGCGGCCGTATCCCTGGAGGCCCCCAGCCCCGTACGGCGACTGGGGCCTGCCAGGCTGTGCCGTAACAGCAGGAAAAGGGGTTACGCGTCCGTCAGGGCGATGAGGATGTGCTCCATGCAGGCGTGGCTGGCGCGCTCGGCGGCGGTCGCGTCGCCGGCCGCGATGGCGCGGGCGATCGCGTCGTGCGGGATGTAGCTCTTGTTGAGCGACGTGCCCGCGGCGGTGATGCTGGCCCGCAGCGCGGCCGAGAAGTCCTCGAACAGGTCGATCAGCACGAGGTTGTGCGTGGCGTGCGCGACGGCCATGTGGAAGGCCAGGTCGGCCTCCACGAAGAAGTCGGGGTCGTCGAGGTCCCAGGCCCGTTCCCGCTCGGCCAGAGCGGCCTCGATGCGCAGGATGTCCTCGTCGGTGCGCCTGGTGGCGGCCAACCGCGCCGACTCGACCTCCAGGGCGCGCCGCACCTCCAGGATCTCCAGCTGCTCCGCCTGCCGGAGGCGGCGGAGCATGGCGCCGGAGAGCTCGCTCGTCGCGCGGACGTAGGTGCCGTCCCCCTGACGGCACTCCAGGAGTCCCGCGTGAGTCAGCGCGCGTACGGCCTCGCGAACGGTGTTGCGTCCCACCCCGAGTTGCTCGGCGAGCACCGTCTCGGTCGGGATCTTGCCGTTCATCCGCCACGACCCTGATGTGATCTGCTCCTTGAGCTGATCGATCACCTGGTCCACGAGCGAAGCCCGCTGCGCCGTACGCAGACTCACAGTCCGCCTCCTCCGGGGAAACCAATCATCCTATGAGTCAATGACTGGTAGACCCTAATTATTCCAGACCCAAGAACACAAATCTGGAACTCCCGGGAGGCGTTTTCCGATCAGCCGGAGACGGCGGCGTTGACCGGCAGACCCGCCAGCGCGGAGCGAACCCCGGCTGCTTCCAGCGCCTTACGATACGCGGCGGTCTGCTGCGCCCGGCCACCGGCCCGGCCGTACAGGTCGCCCAGCTCGCGCCAGCAACGGGCCGCCTGACGGTCGGAGCCGAACATCGGCCCGCTGAGCGACTGCAGCAGGCCCCGAGCCGTGCCGAGGTGCCCCACGGCGTCGCCGCCCAGGTCGAGCGCCACGGTCGCGAGCACCAGCCGTGCCTCGGCCGGAGTGGTGCGCGACGCGTCGGGCGCCGCCTCCAGCGCCGCGGTCGCCAGCTCACCGGCACGTGCCAGGTCACCGGCGC
>NZ_JBEXDT010000161.1:0-11054 GCF_040605905.1 Nonomuraea sp. NPDC005501
ACCACGACTTCGCCGTCGTCGCCGACTTCGACGACCTCGACGACTACGTGATCTACCGCGACGACCCGGGGCACCAGGCGTTGATCGCCGAGTACCCGGCCGGGGGAGTCCGCTGTGTCATCGGTTCCGCATGACACGGGTCATGCCGGGCCGATGACACCCGCGAGGCGCTCAGAGGCACCCCGGGGCTCGTAGTGGGCGCGCAGGCGGGACTGGGCGGCCTGCGGCGCGCCGAGGCGCTCCAGGCCGTTCAGGGCCGCGCCCACGATCGGCGGCACCCCGGAGACGACGGCCTTGGCGTGCGGCGTCCTCGCCGCGAAGCCCTCGTCGAGCAGCGCCGTCAGCAGCGGGTCGCGCGCCCGCAGCACCCCGCCGCCCAGCACCACCTCCGCCGGCGTCCGCAGCATGCCGAGACGGCGCAGGCACACCTCCGCCATCACCACCACCTCCTCGGCCTGCCGCTCCGCCAGCGCCGTGGCCACGGCGTCACCCGCCGAGGCGGCGGCGAGCACCCCGGGGGCCAGCTCGTGCAGCCGGGCCGCGTCCACCCGCCCGAAGTGGATCTCCAGCACCAGCTCCCCGACCGTGCGCGCGCCGAACCCGTCCCGGACCACCTCCACCAGCGCCGTCGCCGGGCCGCGCCCGTCCTCCGCGCGGACGGCGTGCCACAGCGCCTCCTCGCCCAGGCCCAGCCCGCCGCCCCAGTCGCCGCTGATCCGGCCGAGCGCCGGGAAGCGCGCCACCTCGCCGGTGGGGGAGACGCCGACCGCGTTGATGCCGGCGCCGCACACCACCGCCACGCCCCACGGCGCCGACGTCCCGGCCCGCAGCAGCGCGAACGTGTCGTTGCCCACCACGACGTCCGGCCCGAACCCGCGGGCGGCGAGCTCGCGGGCCAGCGCCTCCTCCTCCACCGGCAGGTCCGCGCCCGCCAGGTAGGCCGCCACATGGTCGAACAGATCGCCGGACGAGAGGCCGGACCCACCTGGATCGGGGGGCAACTGCGCCATAGCCTGCCGGACGGCCCGTTCGATCTCGTCGACGGCCGCCGCCACCCCGGCGCTCTGCGGCACGAACGGTCCCGAGCGCGCCGTCGCCAGCACCTCGCCGTCCTCCGCCACCACCGCCACGTCGGTCTTGCTGTTGCCGCCGTCGACGGCCAGGAGGAGCCTGCGGCGTGTCACCGCCCCACCGTCCACGGCAGATGGGCGCGGTTGGCCTCCAGCAGCAGCCCGGTCAGCTCCTCGGCGATCGCGTCCTGCCCCACCAGCGGGTGGGCGAGCAGCGCGTCGCGCACCCGGTCCGCCCCGCCGCGCAGCGCCGCCTCCAGCGCCAGCGTCTCGTACGCCGACACGTGCGCGATCAGCCCCGCGTACAGCGGCTCCACGGGCCGCACCGGCAAGGGCACGGCCCCGGCGGCGGTCACGGCCGCGGGCACCTCGATGACCGCCTCCTCGGGCAGGAACGGCAGCGTCCCGCCGTTGCGAACGTTGACGACCTGGACGGGCCCGTCGTCCCGGCCGCCGAGGAGGGCGGCCAGCAGGTCCACGGCCGCCTCCGAGTAGAAGGCGCCGCCCCGCTGCGCCAGCTCCTCCGGCTTGGTCACCACCGACGGGTCGGCGTACAGCTCCAGCAGCCGCGCCTCCACGGCGGCGACCTCCGCCGCGCGTGGCGGCGCGGTCCGCTGCTCCGCCACGACCTCGTCGTGCGCGTAGTAGTAGCGCAGGTAGTACGACGGGACGGCGCCCAGCCGCCGGATCAGCTCCGGCCGCAGCCCCGCCCCACCGGCGATCTCCTCGGCGTGGCCCTCGATGAGCGACGGCAGCACGTCGGCCCCGTCCAGGTGGACGCCGCGCAGCCAGGTGAGGTGGTTCAGCCCGACGTGGTCGAGCGTGATGCGCGACGGCGGCACGCCGAGCGTCGCGGCGGCGCGCCGCTGGAGGCCGATCGCCACGTTGCACAGGCCGATGGCCCGGTGCCCGGCGTCGAGCAGCGCCCGGGTGACGATGCCGACGGGGTTGGTGAAGTCGACGATCCACGCCCCCGGCGCCTGCTCGCGCACCTTCTCGGCGATCTCCAGCACGAGCGGGACCGTGCGCAGCGCCTTGGCCAGGCCGCCCGCGCCGGTCGTCTCCTGGCCGACGCAGCCGCAGCGCAGCGGCAGCGTCTCGTCCACCTCGCGGGCGGCCTGACCGCCGACCCGCAGCTGGAACAGCACGGCGCTCGCCCCCGCCACGCCCTCCTCCACCGAGGAGGTGGCGAGCACCCGCGCCGGATGCCCGGCGTGGTCCAGCATCCGCCGCGACACCCCCGACACCAGGTCCAGCCGCCTCTCATCGGGGTCGATGAGCGCGATCTCGGTGATGGGCAGCACGTCGCGCAGCCGCGCGAACCCGTCGATCAGCTCCGGCGTGTACGTCGAGCCGCCCCCGACCACGGCGAGTTTCAACCCTTGACTCCTGTCAGCGTCACGCCCTCGATGAAGACCCTCTGGGCGAAGAAGAACACGATGATGATCGGCGCCGTCACCAGGAGGGTGGCGGCCATGGTGAGGTTCCACTGCACGCTGTGGAACGCCTTGAAGGTGGCCAGGCCCAGCGACAGAGTCCAGCCCTGCTGCTCGACGCCCGCGTACAGCAGGGGCCCGTAGTAGTCGTTCCAGCAGTAGAAGAACTGGAACAGCGCGACGGCGGCGACGGCCGGGCGGGCCATCGGCAGGATGACCCTGAGCAGCGTGCGCAGGTCGGAGCAGCCGTCGACCCTGGCCGCGTCGGTGTACTCGCGCGGGATCGTCACGAGGAACTGGCGCAGCAGGAAGATGGAGAACGCGTCGCCCAGCAGCATCGGCAGGATGAGCGGCCACAGGGTGTCCGTCAGCCCGAGCCGCGCCCACACCAGGTAGAGCGGCACCGCGACGACCTGCGGCGGCAGCATCATCGCGATGATCACCAGCAGGAACGCCGCCTGCCGTCCCCGGAAGCGGAAGCGGGCCAGCGCGTAGGCGACGGGCACGGACGACACGACCGTGAACAGCGTGCCCAGGCCGGCGTAGAGCAGCGTGTTGAGCGTCCAGCGCAGCAGCTGCGACTTGGCGAACACGGTCGCGAAGTTGTCCCAGTTCCACGACCGGGGCCACAGGTCGCTGGTCAGCGCCTGCTCGTCGGTCATGACGGCGGTCAGCGCGAGGAAGACCACGGGCGCCAGGAACATCAGCGCGAGCACGATCGCCAGCGCGTGCTGGGCGATCCAGAGCAGCGCGCGCCTCCGGCGGGCCCCGTTCGCGGCCTTGCGCGAGCGGGGCGCGGCGGCGGGACGGGGCGGGGCGGTGACGGCGGCGCTCACGCGGCCCCCTCCGTCCGCCGGAACTGCCACAGCAGGATCAGCGTGAACACCATCGACGTGGCGAACAGGACCAGCGCCAGCACGCAGGCGTATCCCATCTGGTAGTCGCGGAAGCCGGCCTGGAACAGCCACTGCGGCAGCGTCAGCAGCGACTCGTCGGGATAGCCGGGCGTGAACGTGCTGCCCGGCGAGTCGGTGGCGCCCGACGCCACCCGGGAGGCGATCATCGCCTGCGCGAAGTACTGGACGGCGTAGATGACGCCCGTCACCACCGAGAACATGAGCACCGGCGCGATCGACGGCAGCGTCACGCTGCGGAACTGCCGCCACGGGCCGGCCCCGTCGATCGCGGCCGCCTCGTACAGGTGCCTGGGCACGTCCAGCAGCGCCGCCATGAAGATCACCGCGATCTGGCCGCACCCCCACACCGACAGCAGCGTGAGGCTCGGCTTCGCCCAGGCGGGGTCGCCGAACCAGTCGGGCCCGCTGATCCCGAACAGCGCGAGGAACTGGTTCCACGGCCCGGTCGAGGGGTTCATGAGGAACACGAACGTGATCGTCCCGGCGGCCACCGGCACCAGCGACGGCAGGTAGAAGATGGTGCGGAAGATCCCGATGCCGGCCTTGAGCCGGACCACGAGCTGCGCCAGCCCCAGCGAGAACAACGTCTGCACGGGCACCATCACGGCCACCAGCCACAGCGTGTTCCGCGCCGAGGTCAGCACCTGCGGGTCGCGCAGCAGGTAGCGGTAGTTGTCCAGCCCGGCCCACTCCAGCGTGAACAGGTCGTAGTGCTGGAAGGAGAAGTACACCGTCGCCAGCAGCGGGTACACGAAGAAGATCGACACGCCGGCCAGCCACGGCGACAGCCACACGAGCGCGCGCAGGCCCTCGCGCCGCCGCCGGGGGGCCGGCCCCGGTGAGGCGGCCGAAGAGGTGAGGGACGCCACGCTCAGCTCCCCGACAGCTTCAGCTTGTCGTCGATCTGCTTGTCCACGGCCTTCAGCCCGGCGTCCAGGTCGGGCACCGCGCCCTTCTCCCACCTGGTGAGGAACGTGGCGAACGCCTCCTGGTTGAAGACGCTGTTGACGGCGCTCGGCAGCGTCGAGGTCTTCGGGTGGGCGAAGATGTCGAGGAACGTCTGGAAGTTGGCGTCCTTGACCAGCTTCGGCGACTCCATCGCGGCCTTGGTCGTCGGGACGTTGCGCAGCGCGTTGGACAGCGTCACCAGCGAGTCGGTGTCGGTCGTCAGGTACTTGACCAGCTCCCACGCCTGCTGCGGGTGCTGGGCGCCCTTCGGCACGCCGATCACGGTGCCCGCGGTGAAGCCGCCGCCGTACAGGTCGGGCCTGGCGTCGGCGACCGGCACCGGGGCGGTGCCGTAGTCCATGGCCTTGGCCTTGGGATCGCCCGCGATCATCGCGTTGCGCCACTCGCCGTCGACGACCATGGCCACCTTGCCGGCGTAGAAGGGGTGCTCGGCGCCCCACTCGTCGCCCAGGCCCTTGCGGAACTTCTCCAGCTTGTCGTAGCCGTACCAGTCGACGAGCTCCTTCTGCCAGCGCAGGAGCTCCTTCCACGCCGGGTCCGAGCCGATGGCCGAGGTGCCGTCGTCGTTGAGCCACCTGGCGCCGACCATCGGGCCCAGGTGGGCGGGGGTGTTCTCGTAGTACTGGAAGCTCGGGACGAAGCCGGCCACCTTGATGTCGCCGTTCGCGTCGCGGACCGTGAGCTTCTTGGTCAGCGCGGTCAGCTCCGACAGGGTCCTGGGCGGCGCGCTGCCCTTCATCAGGGCCTTGTTGTAGTAGAGGCCGTAGGCGTCGGCGAGCAGGGGCATCGTGCACCGCTTCCCGGCGAACCCGGTGTAGGCCCGCGCCACCTCGGGCAGCACGCTCAGGTCGATGCCGTCCTGCTCGATGACGGGCGTCAGGTCCTGGAACGATCCCGACCGGCACCATTGGGCGACGTTGTCGGTGGTGAACGAGGCCGCCACGTCGGGGGCCTTGCCGCCCCGGATGGCCTGGGTGATCTGGTCGTCCTGGACGTTCTTGACGGTCTTGACGGTGATCTGGGGGAACTTCTTGGTGAACCCGGCGATGGCGTCCTCGAACGCCTTGACCTCGGGACCGGTGGAGAAGCCGTGCCACAGGGTGAGCGTGGCCGCGGGGAGGGCCTGCGAGGCCGATCCGGAGGGCCGGGGACGGGCGCCGAGCGACGGGGCCGCCTCCTTGCCCGCGGTGCAGGCGGTCAGCGCCAGGGCCGTGAGGCCGGCGACCACCAGGGGGGAGTAGCGCACGGGGGGTGCCTCCTGATCGTGAGGGGACGGTGGATGCGGCCGCCGCTATCGCGGTGAGCCGCCGGACGCGGTCACCGTGGAGCCGAAGACCTCGTCACGGGCCATGTCGAGGGCGAGATCGAGGGCGCCGGCCAGGACCGGGTTGCCCTCGACGGACGACAGCCGCAGCCGCGGCCGGGGGATGGTGAGGGCGTGCAGCTCGTGCTCGACCAGCTCGCGCAGCGTCTCGCCGCCGGCCAGCACCATGCCGCCGGTGAGCACGATCAGCCCGGGGTCGATGACGGAGGTGATCGCGGCCAGGCCCACCGCGAGGCGGGCGGCGATGTCGCGCAGCCCGGCCCGCGCGTCCTCGCCCCGCCGGGCCGCCGCCTCCCCGGAGCCCCCGATGCCCTCCGCGGTGTTCTCCACGGCGCGCACCGCGTTGGCGACGGCCTGCCGGAAGTCGGCGCCGCGCACGCCGTACGAGCGCAGCAGCCGCAGCACGGCGGGGCCGCCGGTGAGCGCCTGGTAGCCGTGGTTGGCGTAGCGCCCGGCCTCGCGGGCCGTCGGCGCGCCGGGGGCGGGCATGTAGCCGACCTCGCCCGCGCCGCCCGTGGCGCCCCGGTGCATCCGCCCGCCGAGCACCACGGCCGCACCGATGCCCTCGTCGGCCCACAGCAGCACGAAGTCGGAGTGGCCCCGCGCGGCGCCGTGCGCCTGCTCGGCCAGGGCGGCGAGGTTGACGTTGTTCTCCACGGCGACGGGCACGCCGAGCCCCTGCGACAGCGCCGGCACCAGGCCGGGGATCTGCCAGCCCGGCATGTCCTTGGCCGTGGCGTACCCCAGGCCGCCCGTGGACGGGTCGAGGGCCGCCTGCACGCCGATCACGACCTGGCGCAGCCGATCCGGCGGGCACGCGCCCTCCAGCGCGGCGTTGAGCCGCTCGACCAGCTCCCCGCCGGGCCGGCGCGGCGTGGGCAGCGTGTGCTCGCCGACGACCTCGCCGGTGATGTCGGCCACGCGGGCCTCGATACGGTCGGGCGTGACGTCCAGCGCGCCGACGTAGGCGGCTGCCGGGTTGATCCGGTAGAGCTCCGCCGTACGGCCCGGCAGGCCCTCCCGCACGCCGTCCAGCACCACCAGGCCGGCCTCCTGGAGGCGGGCCAGGAGCTGGGAGGCGGTGGGCTTGGACAGCCCGGTCAGGGCGCCGATCTCGGGGCGGGTGAGCGGCCCGCGGTCCAGCAGGGCCAGCAGGGCGGCGCGGTCGTTGATCGCCCGCAGCAGGCTCGGGGTGCCGGGCACCGGTCCGCTCACATGTGCTCCTTCACGCGGAGTTAGGAAACTTTCCTAACTTGATGCGAACGTAAGGAGTCGGCGGGGCCGTGGTCAAGAGCCGAAACCAAGCCGTGACCGTACCGGAGGGAGGGGATGACGCGGAAGGATGGGAGTGCCTCAACAGGCATGCTAGTGTCGTCGTTTGTCGTAACAACAAGCAGAATGGCCCGGAGTGTCCCATTAACAACAATAATGGTCTGGCGACAAATCGTCAAACGGAGCTCGCCAGGGAGCAGGAGTACGTCGCCCGCCTCTACGAGCGGCTCGACACGCTGCGCGACCGCACCCAGCGCCAGCTGAAGGAGGTGCTGGCCACGGGTGCCGTGGGAACGATGCAGAACCGCTCCGAACGCGACACCTTCGCCGAGATGTACGCCTCCAGGCTGGCCCGGCTGTGGGCGGTCGAGCGGGGCCTGGTCTTCGGCCGCCTCGACCACCTCGAGGAGGGCCGCCTCTACATCGGCAAGCTCGGCATGGCCGACGACGAGCAGGAGCGGCTGCTCATCGACTGGCGCGCCCCCGTCGCCCAGCCGTTCTACCGCGCCACGCCGGCCGCGCCGATGGGCGTCACCCGCCGCCGGCACCTGCAGACCCGGGGCCGCGTCGTCGTCGGCGTCGACGACGACCTGCTCGACCTCGACGCGCTCAGCGACGACGACCGCGCCACGCTCAACGGCGAGGCCGCGCTGCTCGCCGCCCTCGACGAGCAGCGCACCGGCCGCATGCGCGACATCGTCGCCACCATCCAGGCCGAGCAGGACCGCGTCATCCGCTCCGACCTCAACGGCGTCCTGGTCGTGCAGGGCGGTCCCGGGACCGGCAAGACCGTCGTCGCCCTGCACCGCGCCGCCTACCTCCTCTACACCCACCGCGAGCGGCTGGAGCGCCGGGGCGTCCTCGTCCTCGGCCCCAACCCGACCTTCCTGCGCTACATCGAGCAGGTCCTGCCGTCCCTGGGCGAGAACGACGTGCTGCTGTCCACCGTCGGCGAGCTCTACCCCGGCCTGACCGCCACCGCCCGCGACCGGCCCGAGGTGGCCGCGCTCAAGGGGGACGCGCGGATGGCCGACGTCGTCGCGCGCGCCGTGCGCGACCGGCAGCGGGTGCCGCGCAAGCCGGTCGAGCTGGACCTCGGCCGCCACACCCTCACGATCGACCGGGCCATGCTGGAGGGGGCGCGCAACAAGGCCACCCGCACGCGCCGCCCCCACAACCAGGCCCGCGCCGTCTTCGTCCGCTCGCTGCTCAACGCCCTGGCCCGGCAGGCCGCCCGCAAGCTCGGCCGGGGCCTCATCGAGGAGGACGAGCTGGCCGACCTGCGTGAGGAGCTGCGCACCGAGCCCGCGGTCAAGTCCGCGCTCAACCGGCTCTGGCCGTACCTCACCCCGCAGCGCCTGCTGCTCGGTCTGTACGGCTCCCCGGAGCGGCTCGGGCACGCCGGCGCGTCGCTCACCCCCGCCGAGCGCGCGCTGCTGCGCCGCGACCCAGGCGCCCCCTGGACCGAGTCGGACGTGCCGCTGCTGGACGAGGCCGCCGAGCTGCTCGGCGAGATCGACGAGCAGGTGCTGCGCGCCACCGCGCTGCAGGCCGAGGAGGAGCTGGCCGCGGCCCGCCAGGCGGAGGAGCACGAGCGCGAGGCGGAGCTGGCCTACGCGCGCGAGGTGCTGGAGCTGACCGGCCTGTCCGACGTCATGGAGGCCGAGCGGCTCGCCGAGCGGCAGCGCGGCCAGGGCCCGTACCTCACCACCGCCGAGCGCGCCGCCGCCGACCGCACCTGGGCCTACGGACACGTCATCGTGGACGAGGCGCAGGAGCTGTCGCCGATGGCCTGGCGGGCCGTCATGCGGCGCGTCCCCACCCGCTCGATGACCATCGTCGGCGACGTGGCGCAGACCGGCTCCGCGGCCGGCGCCCGCGCCTGGGGCGAGATGCTCGACCCGTACGTGGCGGGGCGGTGGCGGCAGGAGCGGCTCACCGTCAACTACCGCACCCCGGTGGAGCTCATGGCGGTCGCCGCCCGCGTGCTCGCCGCCATCGACCCGTCGCTGGAGCCGCCCGCCTCGGTGCGGGAGACCGGGGCGCGGCCGTGGGCGGAGCCGCTGACGGCGCTGCCCGAGCTGGTCAAGGCGGAGGCCGGCGAGGGCGGCAAGGTCGCCGTCGTGGCGCCCGACGCGCTGCTCGACGAGCTCGCTGAGGCGGTCTCCCGGGTCGTGGACGGCACCGTGGTCGTGCCGCCCGGGTCCGGGCGCAGCGGGGGAGCGGCGGCCCTCGACGCCCCCGTGGCGGTCATGGGCGTCGCCGAGGCCAAGGGCCTGGAGTTCGACGCGGTGATCGTGGCCGAGCCCGGCCGCATCGCCTCCCAGTCGCCGCGCGGCCTCAACGACCTGTACGTCGCCCTGACCCGCGCCACGCGGCGGCTCGGCGTCGTCCACGGGGAGCCGCTGCCGGAGCCGCTGACGGGCCTCCCACCCAGGGGACATCTACCGACAAACGGTCTTTAGGGTCGTTGGGGCGGCAGGCCAAGCATGTCCTACCTGCGAAAACTTGATGTTCCCGCTGATCGGGACACGGTTGACATCTGAGGTGGAGTCGGTAGTTTGCTGCGCAGTCCAGCACGGGACTTGGCCGGTTGGCCGTCTCTGACATCGTCGGATCCTGCGTCCGTGACGGAGCGTGACTCCGTCCACACAGCCAGGTGCAGGGCCGTCGGTCCGTCGAGTCGGGGCACCCCAGCCGGGCGGGGGGTTGGACCCGGGACGGGCCCGGTAGCCCAGTAGACAACGGAATTCCGCGCTCGCCGCCGACGAGACGGGTCCGGTCCGAAGGGTTTCCGGGCCCTCTTCCCGCTCTCGTGCGCAGGATCGCCATCAGCGCCGGGTGGTCCCACGGCTCCGTCTGACCGGGGATCACCCAGCCGCTCCCAGCCTCACCACCGCGATCCGCCCCCCGCCCGCCCGTCGCCGTGCCCGCGGTGTCCCAGGCCGTTCCCCCTGCCTGGGACCCCTATTCTCGGAGGAGGTCGCGCCTCGCGACCGCAGGGCCGCCCGGGAGCGGTACCGTTTCGGCAGGAACGTGTTTTCGCCCGCGGGCACACGGGCGGCTCCGCGGGGGACCTCCCGCGGCGGAAGGGGAGCAGGCGCAGTGGTGCAGGACAGGACGGGCCTACCGCCCACCGGCGGCGAGTCCGCACGCCGCCGCTCCTCCGCCACGGTCCCGGCCCCCGAAGGCCCCTCACGCCCGCCCGCCGACGGCGAAGGCCCGCCACGGCCGGAGCGAGCCGCGGAGGCCCCGCAGGCCACCGTGAAGGCCGCCGAGGGCACCCCCGTGACAGCCGCCGAGGGCGCTGCGGTGCCGGCCGCCGAGGGCACCCCCGTGACGGCCGCCGAGGGCGCTGGGACGGGTGGATTGAAGGGCCGCGAGCCCGCGCGCCTGGTGCTGCTCCGGGCGATCGCCGCCGTGGCCGGCGGGGCGCTGCTGTTCCTCGCCTTCCCGCCGCTCGGCTGGTGGCCCGCCGCGCCGCTCGGCGTCGCCCTCGTCGTCGCCTCCCTGTACGGCACCCGCCCCCGCCGCGCCGCCTGGCTCGGCTACCTGGCCGCCGTCGTCTTCCTGGTGCCCGCCCTCGCCTGGGTGCGGACCATCGGCGACGACGTGTGGGTCATGCTGGTGGCCGTCGAGGGCCTCTTCTACGCCGCGATGGCGGCCCTGGCCTCGCCGGTGTTCCGGCTGCGGATGTGGCCGCTGTGGTTCGCCGGGCTGTGGGTGGCCACGGAGTGGGCCCGGGGCCTGGTGCCCATCGGCGGCTTCCCGTGGGCTCGCCTGGCCTTCAGCCAGGGTGAGTCGCTCTACACCGCGTACGCGGCGCTCGGCGGGGCGCCGCTCGTGTCGTTCGCCGTCACCCTGTCCGGCGCCCTGCTCGCCCATGCCCTGCTCGCCTTCCTTCCGCTCGCCCGGGTCCCGTCCCTCGCCCACCTCGCGGGCGGCGATCTCGCGCGGGCCCGGCTCGCGGGCCGGCCGTCCGAGGGGGCGGCCCCCCGGTGAGCCCCATGGTCGGCATCAACCCCGCGCTGATGACGCAACTGATCAACGGCATGAAACGGGTGAG
>NZ_JBEXDT010000162.1:0-11054 GCF_040605905.1 Nonomuraea sp. NPDC005501
CCCCGGGCCCGCCGGCCGCGCCGCCCCGGCCGCGGCAACCAGTGTGGGACAGGGGTGGAGCTCCGCGTGGGCGCCCCCCCCCCCCCCCCCCCGTGGGGCCGTCGTGGCGACGCGGCTTCAGGTCGTCACGGCTCGCGCGTGACGGGGGCCAGCCACATACCGGTGATCGCGTCGATCAGCCCGGTCGCGGTGTCGTGCCAGGTGGAGCGTGGGGTGGGGGCGCCTTCGGCCAGGGCGTTCTCCCGTACGGCGCACATGTGCACCATGAGCTGGCCGCCCATCTCGGCGCGCTCGGCGCGCACGTCCTCCGGAAGGCCGGGCAGGGCGCGGCGCAGCCCGTCGATGATCTGCCGCAGCGAGGGCGAGGTGAGGGACTCGTCGATCATGATCTCGCGCAGCGCCGGGTCGGTCATGACCTGGGCGCCGAACCGGGCGAACCAGGTGGGGTTGCCCAGGGCGGCCAGGTGGTCGGTGACCGGGCGCACCAGGCAGGCCACCCAGTCCCGTACCTCGGTGGTGTCGCCCATCTCGGCCAGCATCCGCCGGCGGGCGCGCTCGATCGGCTGGGCGTGCTTGCGCGCGATGGCTCGCACCAGGTCGGCCTTCGCGCCGAAGTGGTAGCCGACCGCGGCGTTGTTGCCCTGCCCCGCGGCCTCGCTGACCTGGCGGTTGGACACGGCGTACACGCCGTGCTCGGCGAAGAGCCGCTCCGCCGCCGTCAGGATCTGCTCCCGCGTCTCGCTGACCCGCACGGCCCGCGGGCTCCCGCCGGTCGTCCGGCCGGTCACGCCGGCCCGCCGTCGCCTCTGCCCACGAGCGCCCCCTCGAACAATTCACTGTCAAGCTCAGTCAATCGGCACAGTCACCTTAAGTCAAGCGACTGCTTTAAAAATCAGTGTGCGCCATGCACGACATGTGCCATATGCACTGATTGTGTAGGTTGCACATACGGTGTGATAGATATGCTGGCGCGCACTGACGGCACAAAGGACTGGCATGGACAAGCCCACGGACCTCATCGAGTACGAGACCATGCTGCTCGGACGGCACCGTCACATCGACCGCATGGCGTACATCCTGCTCAGCCGCGTCCGGCTGGAAGGCATGATGTCGATCGGGCAGCTCAGCGACGCGTTCGGCCTGGACGTCTCCACCCTGAACCGGCACACCTCGGCCCTGCTGCGCTCCGGCCTGGTCGAGCGCATCCCCGATCCCGACGGCGGGATGGCCCGCAAGTTCCGCCTGACGGGGGCCGGGGAGCGGTATCTCGACGACGAGCGGGCCAAGAACGTCAACGGCCTGGAGAAGGTCCTGGTGAACTGGACGCCCGAGGAGGTCGCCACGTTCGCCGCCTACCTCAGGCGGTTCAACACCGACGTCGAGCGCCTCGCCGGACGGCCCTGGCCCCGCCCCTGACCCGCCCCCGGCCCCGCCCCTGACTACGACACGGTGACCGCGCCGCCCGCCGCGGCCTCGGTGCCGGGCCGGGAGCCGGTCATGGCGTCGGCCACGTGCCGGCGGTGCAGGCGGGCCGCCTTGGCCATGTTCCAGCCGAGCACACCGGTGACCGTGCCGCCCTCCCGGAACAGCGCGACGAAGCGGCCCTCCTCCGGGTCGCCCTCGACCACCTCCACCTCGGCGCCCGCCGTGGGCAGGCCGTGAGCCTGGAGCTTGGCGTCGTACTGGTCGGTCCAGAAGTACGGGACCGGCGTGTACACCCGGTCCTCGCCGAGGATGTTGGCGGCCACGACCTGGGCCTGCTCGACGGCGTTCGTCCGGTTCTCCAGCCGCAGCCGCCTGCCGAGGCCCTCGTGGTGCCAGGAGGCGACGTCGCCCACCGCGTAGACGCCGGGGGCCGCGCGGCAGCCGGCGTCGCAGGCCACCCCGTCGCCCACCGTCAGGCCGCTGCCGGCCAGCCAGCCGGTCGCCGGCCGGGAGCCGATCGCGACCACGACCGCGTCGGCGGGCAGCAGCTCGCCGGAGGCCAGCCGTACCCCCGTGACGTGGCCGCCGGAGCCGGTGAGCTCCCGGACGGCGACGCCGAGCCGCAGCCGGACGCCGCGGTCGGCGTGCAGCCGTGTGAGCGCCCCGCCGATCCGCTCGCCGAGCTGGTCGGCGAGCACGGCCCGGCCCAGACCCGCGAGCGTGACGTCGAGGCCCATGCCGCGCGCGGTGGCGGCCACCTCGGCGCCCAGCACGCCCTCGCCCACCACGACGAGACGCGGACCGGCCAGCAGGTGCTCGCGCAGCGCGAGCGCGTCGTCCAGGGTGCGCAGCACGTGCACGCCCGCCAGCCCGTCCTGGCCGGGAAGCCGGGCCGGAGTCAGGCCCGTGGCCAGGACGACGGCCTCCGCGCGCAGCGTCCGGCCGGAGGCGGTCAGCACCTCGCGCGCGGCGGCGTCGAACCGGACCGCGCGGTCGCCGAGGACGAACTCGGCGTCCAGCCCGGCGAGCTGGTCCGCCGGCCGCAGGTGCGCCCGCTCGCCCTCCCAGACGCCGGAGAGCACCTGCTTGGACAGCGGCGGCCGGTCGTAGGGCGGGTGCCGCTCGGCGCCGAGGACGGTCAGGCCGCCCTGGTGGCCGTGGCGCCGCAGCGCCTCCACGACGGCGAGGCCGCCCGCGGAGGCGCCGACGACGAGCACGTCGGCCGGGACCGTCAAGACCGCTCCTCCACGCTGATCGCGGCGGCCGGGCACACGCCGGCCGCCTCGCGGACGACGGCGTGCAGCGCCTCGGGCGGCGTGGCGTCCAGCAGGATCACGATGCCGTCGTCCTCCCCCTGGTCGAAGACGTCGGGAGCGAGCAGCACGCACGTTCCCGCGCCGCAGCACTTGTCGGTGTCGACGGTGATGTTCACGTTCGTCCTTCCTTCCGGTTCAGTCGTGGGTGCGCGGTGATGGAGCCGTCACCACCGCACCGGGACCTGCTCCAGGCCGCCGACGATCAGTCCTTCGCGGCGGGCCAGGACGTCGGCGGGCACGGCCAGTTCCAGCGTGGGGAGCCGGTCGATCAGCACCTTGAGCACGGTCTGCAGCTCGGTGCGGGCCAGGGACTGGCCGAGGCACGCGTACGGCCCGGCGCCGAAGATCAGGTGCGGGTTGGGGGAGCGGGTCAGGTCCATGTCCGCGGCGTCCTCGAACGCGCTCTCGTCGCGGTTGGCCGAGGACAGGCTGCACACGACCGTGGCGCCCTTCGGCAGGGTCGTGCCGCCGATCTCGACCTTCTCGCTGATGTAGCGGGGGATGCCGAAGCCGAAGTTGGCGTCGTAGCGCAGGCACTCCTCGACCGCGGTGCGGATGAGCGAGGGGTCGGCGACGAGCCGCTCCCAGCGGGTGCGGTCGGCCAGCAGCATCGCCACCATCTTGCCGATCATGTTGGCGGTGGTCTCGTGGCCCGCGACCAGTAGTCCCTGGGCCGTCCTCACCGTCATCTCCTCGGTGACCCGGCCGTCGAGCTCGCCGACCAGCGTGATCAGCTCGCTGATCAGGTCGTCGCCCGGCTCGGCCCGCTTGGCCGCGGCGTGCGCGCGCATGTACGCGGCGAAGTCGGCCTGCGCGGCGTCGATCTCCTCCTGGGTGTACTTCGTCAGGCTCAGCAGCGTGTCCGACCAGTGGGCGAACCGGTCACGGTCGGAGTCGGGCACCCCGAGCAGCTCGCAGATCACCCACACCGGCAGCGGGAACCCCAGCGCGGCCACCAGGTCGGCGGGCGAGCCCCGCTCGACCATCTCGTCCACCAGGCGGTGGGCCGCCGCCTCGATGCCGGGCCGCATGGCCGAGACGCGCTTGGCGGTGAACGCCTTGCCGATCAGCTTGCGCCAGTCCCGGTGGGCGTCGCCCCTGACCGTGGTGCCGCCGCTGGCGAACACGCCTCCACCCTCGTTCGCCGTGATGTTCGCGGCGTCGTCGGCGACGAGGTGGTGGGTGAAGCGCGGGTCCGACAGCAGGTCCTTCACGTCGGAGTACCGGGTGAGCAGCAGCGCCTCGTCCCCGCTGGCCAGCCGGATGGGCGCCACGGGGCAGCGGCCGCGCAGCTCCGCCCACTCCTCCGGCGGCTCCAGGGCGCCGGGGGCGGGGAACGGGTAGTCCTGGATGTCCGTCACATGTCCTCCTGGATGGCCGGTCGCGGAGACCGGCCCGCTGATGGGATGCCGCCGCGGCCACCGGACAATGTTGTCCGGTTGTCACCGTAGCCGCACCTCGGGCGTGTGTCGAGCGGGGGAGGCCGAGCAACCGGACAAAGTTGTCCGGTTGCTACGCTGGCCGCCATGTCAGATACGCGTCGCCCCAACAGGGGACCGAGTGCCGCGGCGGAGAACCGGGCCGCGCTCATCGCGGCGGCCCGCGACGTCTTCGCCGGCTCCGGGTACGACGCGCCGCTCAGCGCGATCGCGCGGGCCGCCGGGGTCGGCCAGGGCAGCCTGTACCGGCACTTCCCCGACCGTGTCAGCCTCGCGCTGGCCGTCTTCGAGGAAGGCGTGAGCGCGCTGGAGGCCCTGGCCGCCGAGCCGGGCGCCAGCCTCGACGACGTGCTGGCCCTGATGACCGAGCAGACCATCACCTCGACGGCGTTCATCGACATGGTGAGCGTGTCGCCGGCCGACCCCCGCATGATCGAGGTACGCGACCGGGTGGCCGGCCTGCTGGACGACCTGCTCGGCCGGGCCCGCCGCGCCGGCGCGGTCCGGGCGGACCTGACGACCGATGACCTGGTCATGGCCGTCGGGATGCTCGCCGGGGTGCTGCGCAGGACCCCCGCGCCCGCCCGGCGGCACGCGGCCGAGCGGGTGTGGCGGCTGCTCCGCCACGGCATCCACACCCCGGCCCGGCCTTGAGCACACGACCCGTCCACGAACCGGAGGCACCCGGCATGCTCCCCTCACTCACCGGCCTCGAGGCCGAGGCAGCGGACCGCGTCGGCGCGCTGCTGCGCACGTCCGGGCGGCTCGGCGTCGCCTTCTCCGGGGGCGTCGACTCCTCCGTGCTGCTGGCGCTCGCCGTACGGGAGCTGGGGACGGGCCGGGTGATCGCGGTGCTGGGCGTCTCGCCGAGCCTCGGCGCCGCCGAGCGGGCGGCGGCCCACGAGGTCGCCGCGTACGTCGGCGCCCGGGTGGTCGAGGTCGCCACCCACGAGGGGGACCTGCCCGCGTACCGCGCCAACGGCCCCGACCGCTGTTTCCACTGCAAGAACGAGCTGTTCGTCCGCATCTCCGACGAGGTCGCCGCCGCGCACGGCATCACCGCCGTGGCCTACGGGGAGAACGCCGACGACGTCCGCCGCCCCGACCGGCCCGGCAGCCGGGCCGCCGCCCGGCACCGGGTGCTGCGGCCACTGGCCGACGCGGGCGTGGACAAGGCGGAGGTCCGCCGCATCGCCGCCGCCCTCGGCCTGCCGAGCGCCGCCAGACCGGCCGCTCCCTGCCTGGCCTCCCGCATCCCGCACTTCTCCGAGGTCACGCCCGAGAAGCTGGCCCAGGTGGAGCGGGCCGAGGCGGCGCTGCGGGAGCTGGGCTTCACGGACTGCCGGGTGCGCCACCACGGCGACATCGCCAGGATCGAGGTGCCCGTCGCCGAGATCGCGCGGCTCGCGGGCGACCTGCGCGAGCCGGCGCTGTCGGCGGTGCGGGAGGCCGGGTTCCGCATGGTGGCCGTCGATCTGGCCGGCATCCAGTCGGGCGCCTTCACCCTGCCCCTGGTGCAGGGCCCGGGCGCGGGGGCGCGGCATGGCTGACGGCTGGAGCGCGCCGGAGTCGTTCGCCCGGCTGGATCACGACAGGGCGGCCCGCCGGGGCTACCCGGAGGCGGTGTACTGCGCGGGAAAGACGCCGGACCAGGTCCGCGCGATCGCCGCCGAGCTGGGCGAACGCACCCGGACGGCGCTCCACCCGACAGGGGCGACGTTGTTCACGCGGGCCGAGCCCGAGCACGCGCGGGCCGTGCTGGCCGAGCTGCCCGACGCCCGCCACGATCCGGACTCCCGGCTGCTCGTGTGGCCGCCCGAACCTCCGCCGCCCTCCGGCGGGCAGGTGGTCGTCCTGGCGGCGGGCACCTCCGACCTGCCGGTGGCGCGCGAGGCCGAGCTGACCGCCCGCTACCTGGGCCGGCCCTGCGAGCTGGTCGTGGACGTGGGCGTGGCCGGGCTGCACCGCGTGCTCGGCGTGCTCGATCTGCTGCGCTCCGCCCGCGTCGTGGTCGTGGCGGCGGGCATGGACGGGGCGCTGCCGAGCGTGGTGGCCGGGCTCATCTCCGCGCCGGTGGTGGCCGTGCCGACGTCGGTCGGGTACGGGGCGGCGTTCGGCGGGCTGGCGCCCCTGCTGGCCATGCTCAACGCGTGCGCGCCCGGCGTCGCGGTCGTGAACATCGACAACGGCTACGGCGCCGGCCACCTCGCGGCCCAGATCGCCGCCCCGCTGTGAAACCGCGATCCGGGGCCGCGCTCAGGCGCGCAGCAGGGTGACGATGCCGGCGGCGACCAGCGCGGCGGCCCACATGCGGTCCACGTTGAACCACGCGCGGCGCAGGACGGCCAGCCCGGCCACCTCGTACACGAGCACCGCCACCACGCCGGCGACCGTGAACATCCCGAGCGTGTGCCACAGCGCCACACCCAGGCCGCCGGCGACGGCGTGGCCCGCGTGACCGGCGCCGGCCGGGCCGCCCCCCTCGGCGGCCAGGCCGGCGAACACGGGGACCAGCATCAGGCCGGCGCCGTGCGCCGACGACATGAGGAACGACCAGGCGGCGAGCTGCGGCAGGGACAGCCGCATCCCCACCCAGCGGAAATGCCGCTTCGACAGCAGCCGCCACAGGCCGAAGGCGACCAGCGTCACGCCGCCGGCGACCGACAGCACCGTGGCGGTCGTGAGCGAGCCGGTCACGCCGACCACCACCGCCACCAGCGCGACGGAGGCCAGGTGACCGGCGGCGATCGCCGGCAGCGAGGCCAGCAGCATGTCCCTGCTGCGCTCCTGCAGGCCGCGGGCCACCGCGAACAGCCACCCCATGGCCGGGTTCAGGCCGTGGAAGGCGCCCAGCAGGAGAGCGGCGGCGATGGTCATGGGCGGCCGGTCACGGGTAGCAGTAGGAGTCGGACGAGGCGTCGCCGCCCTGCAGCCGCACCTGGTGCGGGCGCAGACCGCGGAAGGCGTCGCCGTGCGGCAGGAACCGCTCGTCGAAGGTGAACGAGTCGGTGTCGATCTTGGCCAGCCAGGCGCCGACGCCGTCCGGGTAGAACTGGTCGTCCCAGGAGCCGTACAGGGAGTTGGTCAGGTAGACGCGCCTGCCGTCCCTGCTGACCTCGACCATCTGGGGGCCGCCGCTCAGCGGGCCGTCGGCGGCCGGGTGCGACTCGCGCCGGACGATGCCGCCGATCCGCAGCGAGCCCAGCTCGACGGGCTTGAACGGGTCACTCACGTCGTACTGCTTGAGCTCCCCGGTGCCCCAGCAGGAGACGTACAGGCGCTGGTCGTCCACCGACAGGTCGATGTCGGTGACCAGCGGCGGCACCGCGCCGAACGGCTTGAGCACGTCCGGCAGGTCCTTCTCGTCGGCGGGCTCGGCCGGGATGTCGATCACCTTGCGCGCCTGCCAGCGGCCGCCCTCCTGGAACCACGTCCACACCGAGGCCGACAGGTCCTCGACGCTGACGACGACGCCGGCGAAGCCGTACGTCCTGGTCGGGTCGTGTGCCGGGCGCAGCTCCAACGTCATCTGGTACTGGTCGCCCAGGTCCACCTCCTGGAGGTGGCGGCGCTTGCGCAGGTCCCAGAAGTGCAGCCGGTGCCCGTACTTGCGGCCGAGGAGCAGCTCGCCCACCACCCCGTCCTCGATCATGGACGGCGTGCCCCACTCCGAGGTGACGAGCACGTCGTGGTTGATGTGCCACCAGAAGTCGTAGGAGAGGTACTGCGGGCCCCGGTCCACCTCCCAGCGGCCGAGCACCTCGAACGACTGGTGGTCGAGGATCGCGATCCCGCCCGGCCCGTCCTCGCCGTTCGCGCCGCCGAGCGCCGAGACGTAGAGGCCCTCGGGCCCGCAGTGGACGGTGTGCGGCCGCGAGTACCCGGCGCGCCGGGCCAGCTCCTCGGGCTCGATCACCTTGACGATCTCCGGGCTGATCCGGTCCTTGGTGTCGAGGATGTGGATGCGGGAGGAGCGCAGCCCCGGCACGACCAGGTAGCGGCGCTCGACGTGCGGGTGCGGGGCGTAGGGGCACAGGGCGCTGCTGCAGGCGTTCCAGCCGAAGTGGTGCAGCTCGTCACCCGTGTTGGGCAGATCGGTCCAGCCGGCCACCTGACCGTAGCCGGGCGAGGACGGATCGGTGTCGACGACGGCGATCGCGTCGGGCCGGGCCGCCCGGCGGTCGAACGCGGCTACGTAGGCCAGCCGCTCGGCCGGCGCGGCGGCGGCGTCGCGCGGCGAGGGGTAGAACGTGGGGTCCGGAGTCCAGAGTGCCATGACCCCATGATTCATGCATTACCTACCCGGTCAATAGACAAGCTGCCAAGACCTATGCCGCTTCAGTGCGAAATATTGCCCGATGCGGGCGTAACCCCGCCCCGGACGGCTCATGTCTTCCGGGGTACTCCCGGCGTGGTAGACCGGCCCCGGGCGTCTGCGCCCGGGGCCGTAGCCGCGGGAGCTTCGCCGGCGGGACGACCGCCCCGCCTTCCGTGGTGGACGATCACAGGCCATGGAAACCTCTCCCCGAGTCCGGTACGTCCAGGGGCTCGCGCTGCTGGCCACCGGGCTGCTCGCCGGCGCGTTCGGATACGGCGCGGCCAATGTCGTGCCCACGTTCGACGTGGTGCCGCTGGACGTGCGCCTGACCTTCCACACCGCGATGATGAAGGTCAACGAGCCGGTCATGCAGAGCGCGATGGCGCTGTCGATCCTGTCCTGTGTCGCGTCGGCGGTGCCGGCCCGCGGCGTGTCGCGGCGGCTGGCGGCCGCGGCCGGCGGGCTGACGCTGACCTCCCCGCTCGTGACGGTGTTCGGCAACGTCCCCCTGCACGCGTACTTCCGCACGTGGGCCGCCACGGGGGCTCCGGCCGGCCACGCGGAGATCCTGCGGCGCTGGGAGCTGTTCCACACCGTCCGCACCCTGACCGCGCTGGCCGCTTTCGCAGTGATGATCGTCGCTGCCGTCGTCGTCCGGCCCGCCCACCGGTGAGGGCGCGTCGCGCGCTCTCGCCGCGGAGTCCAGGAACCGGCCCAGGTCCGGCTCCTGGACTCCGGCAGCTCACGCAGCCGCTCGGCCCCGCCAGGCCCTACGGCGTCAGGACGACCTTGTTGCACTCGTCCTGCTTGTTCTTGAACAGGTTGAACCCGCGCGGTGCCTCGCTCAGCGGCATCCGGTGCGAGATGACGAAGCTCGGGTCGATCTCCCCGTTGCGGATCCGGTCCAGGAGCGGGCGCAGGTAGCGCTGCACGTGGCACTGGCCGGAGCGGATGGTCAGCGAGCGGTTCATCAGCGCGCCCATCGGGAACTTGTCCAGCAGCCCGCCGTAGACGCCGATGACCGACACCACCCCGCCGTTGCGGCAGGACAGGATCGCCTCCCGCAGCGCGTACGGCCGCTCGGTCTCCATCCTGGCGGCCTGCTTGGTGCGGTCGTAGGCGTACATGGCCGGGGTGGGGTGGTGCGCCTCCATGCCGACGGCGTCGATGCAGGCGTCCGGCCCGCGCCCGCCCGTCATGTCGCGCAGCGCCTCCAGCACGTCCACGTGCTCGTAGTCGAGCACCTCCGCTCCGGCGCGCTCGGCGTACCGCAGCCGGTACGGGAACCGGTCGATGCAGATCACCCGGTCCGCGCCGAGCAGGAACGCGCTGGCCACGGCGAACTGCCCGACCGGCCCCGCGCCCCAGACGGCGACCGTCTGGCCGGGCTTGATGTCGCACATCTCCGCGCCCATGTACCCGGTCGGCAGGATGTCCGACAGGAACAGCACCTTCTCGTCCGGCAGGTCGTCCTCGATCTTGATGGGCCCGACGTCCGCGAACGGCACGCGCGCGTACTCGGCCTGCCCGCCCGCGAAGCCGCCCAGCATGTGGGAGTAGCCGAAGATGCCCGCGGGCGAGTGGCCCATGAACTTCTCCGCCAGCCCGGCGTTGGGGTTGGAGTTCTCGCAGATGGAGTACAGGCCCTCCTCGCAGGCGAAGCAGTTGCCGCAGGCGATCGGGAACGGCACGACCACCCGGTCGCCGGCGCGCAGGTTGCGCACCCCCGGGCCGACCTCCACCACCTCGCCCATGAACTCGTGGCCGAGGACGTCGCCCTTCTTCACGGTCGGGATGTAGCCGTCGACCAGGTGCAGGTCGGAGCCGCAGATGGCGGTCGAGGTGATGCGCACGATCGCGTCGCGGGAGTTGAGCAGCCGCGGTTCCGGAACGTCGTGCACCTCGACGGTGTTGCGGCCCATCCAGCAGTTCGCCTTCATGACCGTCCTCCCACGGGTTGTGCGGGGCGCTGCCTGAGCTGCCGCAGCGCACGGGTTCCTTCGGGGCTGGCGTCCGAGCGGACGACCTCGCCGGTCTCCATGACCTGCTTGAAGCGGCGCAGGTCGTCGCGGACCTGCTGCTCCGGGTGCTCGCCGAGCAGCTTGGCGAACGCGGCGCCCAGGGCACGGCCGGGCACGGTGTACTCCATGGCGACGTCCACCACGGTGCCCCGCCCGCCCGGACCTTCGGTGAAGGCGACCCTGCCGCCGGTGGTCACGGTGGCGCCGCGCACCGAGCCCCAGGCGATGAGCTCGCCGGCCCGGTCGTCGATGATCTCGGCCTCCCACCGGAGGTCTGTCACCGGCCCCCTCGCCTTCCACAGGGAGCGGCCCTCGCCGACCTCCCGCACCGACTCCAGGTGGGCCATGAAGGTCGGCAGGTTCTCCAGGTCGCGCCAGAACCGGTACACCTCCTCGCGCGGCCGGTTGATCGTGATCGAGGCGTGCAGCCTCAGCGGGCCCCGGCCGGGACCCGCGCCGCGTACCGCGCACAGCAGGTCGAGGGCCGTGATGCCGGCGACCGCGGCGGTCGCGGCGGTCACGCGGCGCCGCCGCT
>NZ_JBEXDT010000163.1:0-10868 GCF_040605905.1 Nonomuraea sp. NPDC005501
GCCAGAACTCCTCGACCGCGACGCCCAGCAGGTCGCGCAGCGGGCCGGGCGCGCCGCCGTCGTGCACCTGGTCGGTCGGCGGCCACCTCACCGCCGGCCCGCGACCGGACGGCGGCTTCCGCGTCCTCGCCCGCTTCCCGGTCACGGGTCGTCCCGGGGAGGACGCGTGATCCGGGTGGTCGTCGCCGACGACCAGGCCGTCGTACGCATGGGCCTGCGGGCGCTGCTGGAGCGCGAGCCCGACATGGAGTGCGCCGGTGAGGCGGCCGACGGCGCCGCCGCGCTCGACCTGCTCCGCCGTACCCGCCCCGACGTGCTGCTGCTCGACATCCGGATGCCCGGCATGGACGGCCTGGCGACGCTGCGCGCCATCGCCGGCGATCCCTGCCTGGCGGGCACCCGGATCGTGGTGGTGACGACGTTCGCCGAGGACGAGTACGTGTTCGCCGCCCTCCAGGCCGGCGCCAGCGGCTTCCTGCTCAAGGACAGCGCCCCGGACGAGCTGGTGAACGCGGTCCGGGTGGTGGCGGCGGGCGAGGCCCTGCTGTCCCCGTCGATCACGAGGAGGGTCATCTCCCTGTTCGGCGGGACCGGCGCCGCGCCCGTGCGGGGGCTGGACACGCTGACCCCGCGCGAGCGGGAGATGGTGGCGTGGGTGGCGACCGGCCGGTCCAACGAGGAGATCGCCGGAGAGCTGGTGATCAGCCCCGACACCGTGCGGACGCACGTGAGCCGGGCCATGGTGAAGCTGGGGGCGCGTGACCGGGCCCAGCTCGTCGTGTTCGCCATGCGCGCGGGCCTGGCCGTCCCCGGACAGACCTAGGGCGATTCGCGGCCGGCCCAGGAAGCCCTCGTAGGTGCGCTGCTCGAGCTGTGCCTCGGTCGGCGGCAACGTCGTCCGGTCATCGCCCGGTTGGTGACGTGTCATGACGCCGGCTGCCCTGCCCGCCGAGGTTGTCCCCCGGCGGACGCGTCCGGTGAACCCGCACCGGACAGACCGGCGCGGGCTCTGCCCGGCGAGCCTATGGACGCGGGCGGTTGGGAATGTGCTCGGTTGTGCCGACGTGCTGCTTCTGCTTGCGTAGGCCGGCGAGGCCGAGCAGACCGAGCAGGCCCAGCAGCCCCCACTTGCCGCCGTTACCGCTGTCGTTGTCATTGGATTGTGGTGATGGACTGGGCTGGCTGTGCGCGGCTGGGACGACGGGAGCATCAGCCATGGCGGCCGCAGTAGGGGCCAGCGTGAGCGTGAAGACCAGCCCAAGGCCCATGAGCATTTTGCGCATGATTCCTACCGATCCGGTGGTCTCTCGAGCAGAGGACCACCTAATTTCTCTTCTCGGGCGATGGCTTGCAATCCATTCCTGGAAGGGGCGGACGAGGCCCTCCGTCGTCATCGGCGGACAGGAATGGTGAACCATGTGGTCGAACATCTGGCGAGATCAGACACCGCTCGGGTCACGGCGTGTGGTGTCGCGCGGCGGGCCGAGTGGCCACCGTCGGTCACTCTCCGTGCAGGGTGACCTCGTGCTCGGACTCGGTGGTGTCCGGCCCGCTCAGAGCCTGGTCGCGATGGGCCTCGGTGATGGGTTCGCGCTCCATCGCTCGCGGAGCCCGCCCTCGGGAGCCCAGCTCCCTTCAGCGGACTGCCGCGTGATCACTCGCTTCCCCCCTGCTTGCGTATCGGTCTTCAACCCGCCTACCCGCGCAGTCGCGAGGAAGTGCCACTCAGAGGTATGGAGCACACCAGACTTCAGCAATCCGTCGAAGCGCCTTCTCACTCATGTTCACCGCAGGTGCTATGGATCAAGCACTTTCCGGCGCCGTGGCCGGAAACGATCACCGGGTGCTGTCGGCAAGGCCCATCTCCTGAATCCAGGCGGATGACACTAGCGCAGGAAGCCCTCGTAGTTGCGCTGCTGGAGCTGCGCCTCGATCTGCTTGACGGTCTCCAGCCCCACTCCCACCATGATCAGCACGCTGGTCCCGCCGAACGGGAAGTTCTGCTGCGCCCCCGGATCCCTGAGGATCATGAACGCGAGCATCGGCAGCAGCGCCAGCACCCCGAGGTAGGCCGCCCCGGCGGCGGTCAGGCGCGACAGCACGTACGACAGGTAGCCGGCCGTGGGACCGCCCGGCCTGATCCCGGGCACGAAGCCCCCGTACCGTCGCATGTTGTCCGCCACCTCCATGGGGTTGAACGTGATCGACACGTAGAAGTACGCGAACCCGACGATCAGCAGGACGTACGTGGCCAGGTAGAGCGGGTGCGTCCCCGAGGCGAGCACGCGCGCCGGCCACCCGCCGGCCCCGTCGCCCAGCAGCGGCGCGGCCAGCGTGGGCAGGTAGAGCAGCGACGAGGTGAAGATGACCGGCACGATGCCCGCCTGGTTGACCTTGAGCGGGATGTAGGTGCTGGTCCCGCCGTACATGCGGCGCCCGACCATGCGCTTGGCGTACTGCACGGGCAGGCGGCGCTGCGCCTGCTCGACGTACACGACGCCGGCGACGAGGAACACCCCCGTCACCAGCATCACCGCGAACGAGAACGGGCTCACCAGGAAGATCGTCGACAGGTACGACGGGAAGACGGCCACGACCTGCGTGAACATCAGCAGCGACATCCCGTTGCCGATCCCCCGGTCGGTGATCAGCTCGCCGAGCCACATGACGAGGCAGGCCCCCGCGACCATGGTCACCACGAGGACGGCGACGGCCGGCAGGCTCTGGCCGTACAGCAGCGGCGTCGTGCAGCCCGGCAGCAGGTTCCCGGAGCGGGCCAGCGCGGTGACGGTGGTGGCGTTGAGCACGGCAAGGCCGACGGTGAGGTAGCGGGTGTACTGGGTGATCCGGGCCTGCCCGTTCTGTCCCTGCTTGCGCAGCGCCGCCAGCCTCGGCACCAGCACCACGAACAGCTGCATGACGATGCCCGCGGTGATGTACGGCATGACCCCCAGCGCGAACACCGACAGCTTCAGCATCGCGCCCCCGCTGAGCAGTTGCACCATGTCGACGAGCCCGCCCTTGGCCGTGCCGAGGCACCGCCGGACCGCGACCACGTCCACACCGGGCGCGGGCAGGAGCTGCCCGAGCCGGAACAGCGCCAGCAGACCCAGCGTGAACAGCAGTTTCCCGCGGAGCTCCGGCACCCGGAACGCCCTGACCAGCACAGTGAGCATGGCACCCGAGTCTGGCCGCGCGCCCCGCCGCCGTCGTCCGCTCAACCGATGCACCCGTGTACGCGAATCCGCGTAGACGAGTGCGTCGGGGCCGATCAGCGCGGCGGGTAGACGGCCGCGAGGACGGCCGGCAGCCGGGGCACCAGGCGGGTGAAGCGGCCGTCCTCGTAGCCCGCGTCCGGCTGGTTGGCGAGCTGCTGCGACACCAGGCCGGCGATCAGGCTCGACGCCAGCGCGAGCCCGTCGTCGCCCGCCGCGTCCGGGTGCAGCTCGCCGCGCTCCACCGCGGCCCGGATCAGGCCGGCGAAGTGGTCGTGGATGGCCAGGGCGGGCGCGTACGCCTCCGGGGACGGCGTGAAGCCGGGCACCGGCCGCCAGAACAGGAGCTGCGCGAGCACCGGGTTGGCCATGATCCACCGGGCGCCCGCCTCGTAGGAGGCGCCGAGGGCGTCGAGCCCCGGTGATCGTGAGCCGGCCGGCCCGCGGACCGCGTCGAGGTACTCCCGCTGGCCGCGCTCGAACAGCGCGTCGTACACCGCGCCGCGCGACGGGAAGTACCGGTACAGCGACGGCGGCCGGACGCCGAGCCGCCGGGCGACGGTCGCGAGGCTCAGCCCGGCGACGCCCTCCTCGGCCATCACGTCGAGCGCCAGCCCGAGGATCTCCTCCTGCGTCTCCGCCCTGCGCCGCGCCCGGCGATCCGGAATGTCAGTCACGGCATGTAGCTTAAACTAATAGTGTTAGCTAAAGCTACGGAGGATCGCATGTCGCACGACATCGTGCTCACCGGCCTGCGGCAGAACAACCTCAAGGACGTCTCGCTCCGGCTGCCGAAGGAGCGGCTGACGGTGTTCACGGGGGTGTCGGGCTCGGGCAAGTCCTCGATCGCGTTCGGTACGATCGCGGCCGAGTCGCAGCGCCAGCTCAACGCCACCTTCAGCGCCTTCATCCGCAACCGGCTGCCCACCCACGAGCGCCCGCGCGCCGAGCGGCTGTCCGGGCTCACCACCGCCGTCGTGGTGGACCAGCGGCCGGTCGGCGGCAACGCCCGCTCCACGGTCGGCACGATGACCGACATCCAGCCGATGCTGCGCGTGCTGTTCTCGCGCCGGGGCGAGCCGTCGGCGGGCCCGGCGACGGCCTACTCGTTCAACGACTCCCAGGGCATGTGCCCCGAGTGCCACGGCATGGGCCGTAAGACGGAGGTGGACCTCGACCTCCTGCTGGACCGGGACCTGTCGCTGGAGGAGGGCGCCGTCCGCCTCTTCCCCGTCGGCTCGTACGCCTGGCAGCTCTACGCGCGCAGCGGCCTGTTCGACCCGGCCAAGCCGCTGCGCGACTTCACCGGCGAGGAGCTCGACCTGCTGCTCCACGGCGGCGGATTCAAGGTGGGCCGGGGCCGCTACGAGAACACCTACGAGGGCGTGATCACCCGCTTCAACCGGCTGCACCTCAACCGCGCGGTCGACGCCCTCGACGAGGCGGCGCGGAGCGTCGTCCGCGAGGGCCGCTGCCCGGCGTGCGACGGCGCCCGGCTCAACGCGGCCGCGCTGGCCTCCCGCATCGGCGGACGCAACCTCGCCGACCTGTGCGCCCTGGAGATCGCCGACCTCGTCGACGCGCTGGACGAGCTGGACGACCCCATCGCGGAGGAGGCGGTGGAGTCGCTGCGCCGCATCGACGCGATCGGCCTCGGCTACCTGAGCCTCGACCGCGAGACGCCCACCCTGTCGGGCGGGGAGGCGCAGCGGCTGAAGACCGTGCGCCACCTCGGCAGCAGCCTCACCGGCCTGACGTACGTCTTCGACGAGCCCAGCGTCGGCCTGCACCCGCGTGACGTGCACCGCCTCGGCGACCTGCTGCTGGAGCTGCGCGACAAGGGCAACACCGTGCTGGTGGTCGAGCACGACCGCGACCTGATCGAGCTCGCCGACCACGTGGTGGACCTCGGGCCGGGCGCGGGCGCCGACGGCGGGCGGGTCGTGTACGAGGGGACGGTCGCGGGGCTGCGCGCGAGCGGCACGCCGACCGGCCGCGCGCTCGGCCGGGCGACAGGGCTCAAGGAGTCCCTGCGCGCGCCGACCGGCTGGCTGACCGTGCGTGACGCCCGCACGCACAACCTCAGGAACGTGACGGTCCGCGTGCCGCTGGGCGTGCTGACGGCGGTCACCGGCGTGGCCGGGTCGGGCAAGAGCACGCTGGCCACCGTGGACCTGCCCGCCCAGCATCCCGGCGCGATCCTCATCGACCAGTCGGCCATCGCCGCCTCGCCGCGCTCGACCGTCGCGACGTACCTGAACGCGATGGACCCGCTGCGCAGGATGTTCGCGCGGGCGAGCGGCGCGCGGCCGGCGCTGTTCAGCGCCAACTCGGCGGGCGCCTGCCCGGCGTGCGGGGGACGCGGCGAGATCACCACGGACCTGGCGTTCATGGACCCGGTGACCCGCGTCTGCGACGCCTGCGGCGGCACCCGCTTCAACCCCGAGGCGCTCTCCCACCGGGTCGGCGGCCGGACGATCGCCGAGGTGCTGGCGCTGACGGCCGACGAGGCGGCCGGCGCGTACGACCTGCCGGGCCCCGCGAGGCTCGGCGAGCTGGGGCTCGGCCACCTGACGCTCGGACGGGCGCTGAACACCCTGTCGGGCGGCGAGCGGCAGCGGCTGAAGCTGGCGCACCGGCTGGGCGGGAGCGGTCACGTCCATGTCTTCGACGAGCCCACGACCGGCCTGCACATGGCCGACGTCGGAACGCTGCTGGCGCTGCTCGACCGGCTGGTGGACGCGGGCGGCACGGTCGTCGTCGTCGAGCACGACCTGGACGTGGTCAAGCACGCCGACTGGGTGATCGACCTGGGCCCGGAGGCCGGTCGGCACGGCGGTGAGGTGGTGTTCGAGGGCACCCCGGCCGACCTCAGCCAGGCGTCCACCCATACGGCGAAGCACCTCGCCAGGTCTCTCGATAATCCTCGTCCCGCACGTCCATGATCGCCATGTGACCCGGCAGGTGGCCGATCGCGAACTCCACCCCGCTCGCCATGACCGCCGCCTGCGGCGTCACCCCGCACGCCCAGAACACCGGCACCTCGCCCGCCCGCACCTCCACCGGGTCGCCGAAGTCGGGGCGGGCGAGGTCGGCGATGCCGATCGCGGCCGGGTCGCCCACGTGGACCGGCGCGCCGTGCACCATCGGGTACCTGCCGCTCACCTCGGCCGCGGTCTCCACCAGCTCCTCGGGCACCGGCCGCATCGACACCACGAGCGGCCCGGACAGCGTCGCCGTCGGCTCGCACGCCACGCTCGTCCGATACATCGGCACGTTCGTCCCCAGCTCCAGATGCCGCACCGGCACACCGGCCGCCAGCAGCGCCCCCTCGAAGGTGAAGCTGCACCCGATGAGGAACGGCACCAGGTCCGCCCGCCACTCCGCCACCACGTCACCGGCGTCGGCGACCGGCCGGCCGTCCCGGTAGAGGCGGTAGCCCGGCAGGTCGGTGCGCAGGTCGCCGCGGAACAGGGCGCTGGAGTACGACCCCGGCTCCCCCACGTCCAGGACCGGGCACGCCTGCGCGTTGCGGTGGGCGAACAGCAGCAGCTCGTAGGCCAGCGGCCTGGGCACCGCGATCAGGTTGGCCTGCGTCCAGCCCCTGCACCAGCCCGCGGTCGGCGCCCGCTCACCCGCGCGGAACCGCTCGCGCGCCTGCGCGGGCGTCAGGTCTGCGACATCCACGCTTCGACACTACGCCGCGGCGCACTGATCGACTGACCTACCGATCGGCCGCCTTACCCCGGCTGCTTACCGGCGGCCTTACCGATCGACTCCGAACGTGTGCGGCCCGAGGCCCACCCCGTCTCCCTGGGGCACCACGTATCCCTGGGCGACCAGGGCCACCAGGCTCCGCCGTACACTCTCCTCCTCCAGGCCCGTGCTGCGGCACAGCGCGTCGACGTCCACGCGTCCACCGCCCTGGGCCTGCGCGGCGACCGCCTCGTAGACATGGACGTCCACGTCCGAAAGCGCCTGCACATCGTGGTCGCGAGCCATCACCGCTCCCTCGCTCCCTCCCGCAGCCGCTCCGGGTCCACGTCCCGCTCGGGGTAGCGGCGCAGATACTCGCTCTCCAGCTCGTTCGTCCGCGAGGTGTGGCGGGCGAGCGCGTCGTCGGAGGCGTGCAAGAAGGCGTCCGTCCGCGTGGCGTGCAGTTGCCGCAGCTCACGCAGCAGATCATCGTCGCCGAGCTGTCTCGGATCGATACCCATGGTCGTCATGGGGTGCCCCCTACCCGGAATGACCTCGACAATATCTGTCATATTTCCTGACATCTGGGCATTGCCGAGCATGGAAGTGAGCCTTACCTTCCCGTTATGGACCTTGAGCTCCGGCACCTCAGGATCGTCCGAGCGGTCGCCGACGCGGGAAGCGTGAGCAAGGCCGCGTCACTGCTGGGGCTGGCGCAGCCGGCCCTGTCCGCCCAGCTCAAGCGCATCGAGCGAGCGCTGGGCGGCACCCTGTTCGAACGCGACAGGCTCGGAGCCAGGCCCACCCGCCTCGGCGAGCTGGTGCTCGCCCGCGCCCGCGTCCTCCTCCCGGCGGCCCAGGAGCTGCAGGACGAGGCGGCCCGGTTCGTCACCAGACCCTCCCCCGGGTTCCGCATAGGGGCCACCAACGGGCCCGTACTCGGCGGCCTGGTGGACCGGCTGGCGGAGGAGCACACCGTCAGCACGTACACGAGCTGGTCGGGGCGCGAGCTCGCCTCGATGGTGGAGGTGGGCCGCCTGGACTACGCGCTCGTCGGCACCTGCGGCGACAGCGGCGCCCCCGCCGGCGCGCTGCTGTGGGACTCGATCAGCCTGGACCCGATCTTCGTCCTCGTCGGCGAGCGGCATCCGGCCGCCGGCGAGAAGGAGGTGGAGCTCGCCGGCCTGGCGGGCGAGCAGTGGGCCGTCATGCCGGGCGACGCCTGCTTCGCCGACTGCTTCGCGACGGCCTGCGCCCGCGCCGGGTTCACCCCCGGCACGATCTACGAGACCGACGTCACCACCTGCGCCCACCTCGCGCGGGTGGGCCGCGCGGTGGCGCTCTGCCAGGCCACCCACCCGCCGCAGCCGGGGCTGGCGATGGTCCCGCTCGCGGGGGCGCCGCTGCGCTGGCGCCAGCTCCTCGGCCGCCGCCCCGCCGCGCCGGACGCCACCTGGGTCCTGGCCCACGCCAAACAGGCCCACCTCGACTCGGTACGCGGCAGCCCCATCTACAGCGACTGGCTCGTCCGCAACCCGTCCTTCGGGACCGCCCCTTGACCGTGCCGGACCGGCCACGTGGAGACCCTGAACTCCCACCATGGCCGCCACCGGAACGGCGCGTCCACCAACTCCTCCAGCGGCACGCCCTCCAGCAGGTTCAGCAAGGCCCACCGGTTGGCGGAGTGCGCGATGACGAGCACCGTGCGCCCCTGCCACTCCCTCATGCACTCCACCAGGAAGGAGGCCGTGGCGGCCACCACGTCCCGGTAGCTCTGCCCGCCCGGCCACGGGGCGTCGATGTACCGGCTGCGCAGCGCCGCCACCTCGCTGACGGGCCGCCCGTTGTAGATCCCGTAGTCGCACTCCCGCAGCCGCGCGTCAAGCCTGATCTCCTTACCGCCGTCGGGAAAGGCGATCTCCGCGGTCTCCACGGCCCGCCGCAGGTCGGAGCAGTAGACGACGTCCACGTCCCGCCGCCGCAGCCCCAGCCCGACGGCCAGCTCCCGCCCCAGCCGCGACAACTCGCCGGGCAGTCGGCCGGTGGCGATGCCGATCTCGTTGTCCACGGTGACGGAGTGCGTCTCGTAGACCAGCCTCACGCCCATCCCCGCACGCTACCGGCCCACCCTGGGAACACGGCCGGCTCGATCAACACGCGCGGGCGTGGAATGATGTGCTGGCGGCGAACCATCCACCCGGCGAGGCGGTCCATGCTCTACCCTTAGCCTGCGCCCGCGGGGTGGAGGGGCGCGGGACAACTGAATCCAGGGGCGGTAGCTCAGCCGGTCAGAGCATCGGACTCATAATCCGTGGGTCGTGGGTTCAAGTCCCACCCGCCCTACTCTTCTCACCACCGCATACATGGCTTGAGCAGGGGTTTCGCGGGATCGCCCGTTTCGCGGGCAGGCAGTCGGAGGCAGCGGAGAGCAGCCGTGTGCCACCCGTCGCGGAACATACGCGGAACGGATCTTGGGGCGTTTTCCCAGGTCGCACATAGCAAAAGACCCCGGGACGAGCCCGAGGTCCGTTGCGTTCCGCGTGATCACTGCGACAGGGCTTCCAGGATCCGGTTGTTGGCGGCCTCTCGCTGGCCGTCGATGCACTTGGCGTAGACCTTGAGCAGCACATCCACCCCACGGCCGCCAGACCGTACGACCTGCGGCACGCGGCCGTCTCACTCTGGTCGGACCTTCGCCCTCACCCTCGACCAGGCCGCGTCCCCTCTGGCCGTGGACGGCTACCTCGACGACACGACACCCGAACGGCTCCTGCTGTCCAACGCCGCGGACTTCGACCGCGTGGACCAGGTCCGGGCCGAGAGCGACGCCAACCTCATCGGCGCCACGACAATGCGGCGCGACAACCCCCGCCTGCTGGTCAACTCCGAACCACGTCGAGCCGAGCGTGCTGCCCAGGGCCTTCCCCCGTACCCATTCAAGGTCACCATCACCAACAGCGGAGACCTCGACCGCGAGCTGAAGTTTTGGCACCACGGCGGCGACAAGATCGTCTACTGTCCCGACTCCGCTGCCGCAAAGCTCCGTGAAGCCCTGGGCGACCTTGCCGCCGTGGTGAGCCTTGGCCCCACCGCGGGCCTCGGTCGCATGCTCGACGATCTGGGCAAGCGCGGCATCCGCCGCCTCATGGTGGAGGGCGGGGGCACCATCCACACCCAGTTCCTCACGCAAGGGCTGGTGGACGAGATCCACCTTGCCATCGCCCCCATCTTCGTCGGTGACGGCAACGCCCCCGCTTCGTCAACTCCGGGGACTTCCCAGGAGGCGCCGGCCACCGCATGGCACTTGCCGAAGTACGGGCCGTGGACGATGTCGTGCTCCTGCGCTATCTGCCGAAAGAGTCCTCAGGTAGTAAGACCACATGACCGGCACCAGCACCGAACAAGACCGCCGATGGCTGCTTACCGCGATCGACCTCTCCCACCAGTGCCCGCCATCCCAGACGGCCTTCTCGGTCGGTGCGGTCATCGTCGACGAGCACGGCAACGAGATCAGCCGCGGCTACTCCCGAGAGACCGACGCGCACGTCCATGCGGAGGAGTCAGCGCTGTCCAAGCACCCTGCCGACGATCCCCGCCTCAAGACAGCCACCCTCTACAACTCCCTGGAGCCCTGCACCCAACGCCGGTCACGACCCGAAAACTTGCACACAGCTCATCCTTAACGCCGGCATCCCCCGCGTAGTGACCGCCTGGAAAGAACCGCCCACCTTCGTCATCGACGCCAACGGCACCGAAGCCCTGACCGCCGCCGGAGTCACGGTCATCACGTTGCCGGAACTGGAAGACGCCGCACGAGCCGCCAACACACACCTCACAGGCCCCAGCTCATAGCTACCGAGCGACTTGCCGAATTGTTCTCATAGGAGTGGTGATCAAGAGGGGTAAGTCACCATCCGTGATCTTTGTATGACTTAATTTAGATCTTGTCGTCGTTTT
>NZ_JBEXDT010000164.1:0-10406 GCF_040605905.1 Nonomuraea sp. NPDC005501
TCGCTGCTGGCCTTTCCCATCGGTCCGGTCCTGGGCGGCTGGCTGCTGAACCATTTCTGGTGGGGCTCGGTCTTCCTCATCAACATCCCCGTCGTCGTCCTGGCCTTCCTCGCGGTCGCCGCCTGGCTGCCCGAATCGCGGCAGGAGCGCGGCAGGCGGATCGACGTGGGCGGTGTGGCGCTGTCGAGCGCGGCGCTGACGGGGCTGACCTACGGCCTCATCGAGATCGGTGAACGAGGCTGGACCGACGCCGCCGTGTTCGGGCCGATCCTCGGCGGGACGGCCGCGCTCGGGCTGTTCGTGCTCTGGGAGCGACGGACCGGCGCGCCGCTGGTGGACCTCTCGCTGTTCGCCGATGCGCGCTTCACCGTCGGCACCGCGCTGGCCACGCTCGTCAACTTCACCATGTTCGGCGTTCTGTTCGTGCTGCCGCAGTATTTCCAGGCGAACCTGCGGACGGACGCGATGGGCAGCAGCCTGCGCCTGCTGCCGCTCATCGGCGGGCTGCTCATCGGGATGGCGACGGCGAACAGGCTGAGCAGGTTGATCGGCCCCAGGCTCGCGGTCGGTCTCGGGTTCGTCCTGCTCGCCGGGGGCCTGTTCTGGGGTGCCGCCACCGGTACGGGCAGCGGCACCGGGTGGGCGGCCGCGTGGACGGCCATGTACGGACTCGGGCTCGGCTGTGTCCTGCCCACGGCGATGGACGCGGCGCTGGGCACTCTGTCACCCGGCACCGCCGGCGTCGGCGCCGCGGTGAATCAGTCCATCCGCACCCTGGGCGGCAGTTTCGGCGCGGCGGTGCTGGGGTCGATCCTCACCTCCGCCTACCGGGCCGCGGTGCCGGAGCAGGCACGCGAGAGCGTCTTCGCCGGGCTGGCCGCCGCACGATCCACCGGCTCGGCGACCTTGGAAGACACGGTCCGCTCCGCCTTCGTCCACGGTCTGGACCTCGTCCTGGCGACCAGCGGTGGCCTCGGTCTCCTCGGCGTCGTCATGGCCCTGGCCTGGCTGCCCGGCAAGCCCGAGCGTCCGGTTCGTGATGAGGCCATGGGCTTCGACGACACGGTGGCCGCCTGAGATCGCCTCACTGGGCGGCGTGCCGGTCAGAGGGTGAGCACCATGAGGATCTCGTCCCGGTCGTCGCCGGGTGCGAGGCGGAGCGCGCCGGGCCAGCGGCCGATCTCCTTCCATCCCAGGCGCGCGTAGAAGTCCTCCAGGCCCGTGCCGCCTCGGGCGGCGAGGTGGAGCTGTTCGAGTCCCATCTCTTCGCGGGCCAGGCGGCGCACACGGTGCATCAGGGCGGCGCCGAGGCCCCTGCCGCGGAACGCGGTGTGCGTCTGGACGTGGTGGACCGTGCCCCAGTGGGAGGTCAGCGGTTCGGCGTCCCTGCGTACGTGCAGCCAGCCAGCGAGTGTTCCGCCGAGGAGGGCCACGAGGAGTCGGCCGCGGTGCGGGTCGAGACCGGCGATGATCCGGTCGGCCACGGGCGCCACCTGGTCGAAGGTGACGGGCGGGAACGGGAACCCGGCCGCGCCTCCGGCGTTGGTTACCGTGACCCAGCACTCGATCAGCTCGTGGCGCAGCGCGGGGGGTAGCTGGTCCGGGCCGGTGATGTCCAGGAACTCGGGTACGGCCTCGTGCGTCATGGTCACACCCTGGCGGACGGCACCGACAGGACGGCGAGGCGGGCGCGGGCAGCCGCCGGTGGGGCGAAGGAAGGTCGCGTAGGCTCGGGGCGATGCGTGTGCGACCGATCTCGCCGGAAGCGCTGGCGGAGGAGCTGGCCGGGCGGATCGACGCCCTTCCCCGTGACCGGCGGGTGCGGGTGCTGCTCGACGGTGCGCCGCCGGGCGAGCCGGGGCGGCTGGCCGACGCCCTCGTCGCGCCGCTCAGGGTCCGCGGGCGGGCGGTGGTGCGGGTGTCCGCCGGCGACTTCCTGCGGCCCGCGTCGCTGCGGCTGGAGTACGGCCGTACCGATCCGGACGTGTTCTACGACGACTGGCTCGACACCGGGGCGCTGGTCCGTGAGGTGCTCGGGCCGTTGGAGCCCGGCGGGACCGGCAAGGTGCTGCCGGCGCTGTGGGACAGCGGCGCGGACCGGGCCTACCGCCTGCCGTACGAGGACCTGCCCGTGGGAGGGGTGCTGCTGCTCGACGGGACGTTGCTCCTGGGGCGGGGGCTGCCGGCGGAGCTGAGCGTGCATCTGTGGCTGTCGGAGGCGGCGCTGGCGCGCGGCACCGGCGAGGACGAGCGCTGGCGGCTGCCCGCCTATGCCCGTTACGAGCGCGAGGCGCGGCCCCGGGCGAGCGCCGACGTCGTCGTACGGGTGGACAGACCCGGACGGCCGGCGATCGAGGACCCCGGCTGAACCGTGGACGCGGCTGAAGGAGCTCCAGGTGATCCGGCGCGTGACCTGGTGAGATGGGCGGGACCGGCGCAGACTGGAACGGTGATCCCTAGCCACTGGTACAACATCGTCCCGGACCTGCCGGCGCCCCCGCCTCCGCCGTTGCACCCGGCGACCCGGCAGCCCGTGGGCCCGGGCGACCTCGCGCCGCTGTTCCCGATGGAGCTGATCGGCCAGGAGGTGAGCGGCGAGCGGTTCGTCGCCGTCCCGCGGGAGGTGCTGGACGTCTACCGGCTGTGGCGGCCGACGCCGCTGCTGCGGGCGCGCCGGCTGGAGCAGGCGCTCGGCACCCCGGCCCGGATCTACTACAAGTACGAGGGCGGCTCCCCCGCCGGGTCGCACAAGCCGAACACCTCCGTGCCGCAGGCGTACTACAACGCCCGCGAAGGCGTGCGGAAGCTCACCACCGAGACCGGCGCCGGGCAGTGGGGCAGCGCGCTGGCGTTCGCGTGCGCGCAGTTCGGGCTGGAGTGCGAGGTCTGGATGGTGCGGGCCTCCTACGACCAGAAGCCGTACCGGCGCTCGCTCATGCAGGTGTACGGCGCGACGGTGCACGCCAGCCCGTCGCCCGTGACCAAGGCCGGGGCCAGGGTGCTGGCCGAGACGCCCGGCTCGTCCGGCAGCCTGGGCATCGCGATCAGCGAGGCGGTCGAGGTGGCCGGCTCCGGCGATGACGTCCGGTACGCGCTCGGCTCGGTGCTGAACCATGTGCTGCTGCACCAGACCGTGATCGGCGAGGAGGCGCTCCAGCAGATGGAGGAGACGCCCGACGTGATCATCGGCTGCACCGGCGGCGGCTCCAACTTCGCGGGGCTCGTCTTCCCGTTCCTGCGCGAGAAGCTGGCCGGCCGGATCGACCCGGTGATCAGGGCCGTCGAGCCGGCCGCGTGCCCATCGTTGACCAGAGGTGTGTACGCCTACGACTACGGCGACACGGCAGGGTTCACGCCGCTGCTGAAGATGCACACCCTGGGCCACGACTTCGTGCCGGACCCGATCCACGCCGGTGGCCTGCGCTATCACGGCATGTCGCCGCTGCTGTCGCACATGTACGAGCTGGGGATGTTCGAGGCGGTCAGCAAGTCGCAGAGCGAGTGCTTCGAGGCCGGTGTCCGCTTCGCCCGTACCGAGGGGATCCTGCCCGCGCCCGAGCCGACGCACGCGCTGGCCGAGACGATCGCCGAGGCGCTGCGCTGCAAGGAGAGCGGCGAGGAGAAGGTGATCCTGACGGCGCTGTGCGGTCACGGCCACTTCGACCTGGCCGCGTACGACCGTTACCTGTCGGGGGCGATGGAGGACTTCGCGCTTCCGCAGAAACGCATCGACGAGGCCCTCGCCCACCTGCCCGGCTGAGCCGACCGCGCCGTCCCGGTCGCCGCGGTCCCGCCGGCCGGGCGGGCGTCAGCGCGCCGTGGGACGCTTGCCGTGGTTGGCCTTCTTCTTCCTGCGGGCCTTGCCCTGGCGACTGCGCCTGGCCATACCGGCCTCCCTGTGAAAGCGACGAGCCCTGGTGTGACGTGCGTCTCCAACGTCTCCCGCCGGCGCTTCCGGCACAAGGGTGAGACCGGTCAACATTCCCCAACACTGGCATGTCATAATTTGGTGGAATCTGTTGGAAGGAGCGCGGGCTTGCTGGCACAGCAGCGACAACAGACCATCCTCGAGCGCGTGCGCAGCAGCGGCGGCGTCCGGGTGGCGGACCTCGTGCGCGAGCTCGGCGTCTCCGACATGACGATCCGCCGCGACCTGGAGGTCCTCGCCGAGCGCGGCCTGCTGGCCAAGGTCCACGGCGGCGCGACGGCGCTGGACCAGGGGTCCACGGAGGAGCCTGGCTTCACCGCCAAGTCGGCCCGGCAGCAGCACGAGAAGGAGGCCATCGCGCGTGCCGCCGCCGAGCTCGTACGGCCGGGCACCGCGGTCGCGCTGTCGGCCGGCACCACGACGTGGTCGCTGGCCCACCATCTGACGGGCGTGCCCGAGCTGACGGTCATCACGAACTCCGTGCCCGTCGCCGACGTCTTCCACCGCAACCCGCGCCCCGACCGCACGGTCGTGCTGACCGGGGGCGTCCGCACTCCTTCCGACGCGCTGGTGGGCCCGGTGGCGGTGGCCGCGATCCGCCGGCTGCACGTGGACACGCTGTTCCTCGGGGTGCACGGCATGAGCGTGCGGGCCGGGTTCACCACGCCGAACCTGCTGGAGGCGGAGACCGACAGGGAGCTGGTGGCCGCGGCGCACCGGCTGGTGGTTTCGGCGGACCACACGAAGTGGAACACGATCGGCATCAGCACGATCGCCGAGCTGGCCGAGGCCGACGTCGTCATCACCGACGCGGGGCTGCCCGAGGACGCACGCACCGAGCTGGCCGAACGGGCCGGACAACTGATCATCGCTGAGGGGTAGCCGTGAAGCGCACCATCACCCATCTGGCCGACGGCCGGGAGCTGATCTACTTCGACCGGAGCGACGACGCCGACCGCGGCGCGATCGACCGCCGGCCGCTCGATCCGCGACCGGTGGCCTCCGAGCTGCGTTACGACCCGCTGACCGAGGAGTGGATCGCGGTCGCGGGGCACCGGCAGACGCGCACCTTCATGCCTCCGGCGGACGAGTGCCCGCTGTGCCCGTCGACGGACACGCGGGCCTCGGAGATCCCGGCGCGCGACTATGACGTGGTGGTCTTCGAGAACCGTTTCCCCTCCTTCTCCATGAATCTCGGGACTTATCAGGATGTGGGGGGTCTGAGTGAGGTTCGTCCGGGGGTGGGACGGTGCGAGGTGGTGTGCTTCACCTCGGAGCACTCCTCCTCGTTCTCCCGCCTGTCCGACGCGCAGGTCGAGCTGGTGATGGAGGCCTGGGCCGACCGTACGGCCGAGCTGTCCGCGATCGACGGCGTCGAGCAGGTCTTCTGCTTCGAGAACCGGGGCGAGGAGATCGGCATCACGCTGACCCACCCGCACGGGCAGATCTACGCCTACCCGTACGTCACGCCGCGCACGAAGCTCCAGCTCGGCGCGGCCGCGCGGCACGCGGCCCGGCAGGGGGGCAACCTGTTCGCGGACGTGCTGGCGGGCGAGCGCGCCGCCGGGACCCGGGTCGTGGCCGCCAACGAGCTGTGGACGGCCTTCGTCCCGGCCGCGGCCCGGTGGCCGTTCGAGGTGCACGTCTATCCGCACCGGCAGGTCCCCGACCTCGCCGCGCTGTCGGAGGAGGAGCGCGCCGCGTTCGCGCCGCTCTACACCTCGGTGCTGCGGGCCCTGGACGGGATGTTCGGCGTCGCCATGCCGTACGTCTCGGCCTGGCACCAGGCCCCGGTACGGCAGGACCGGGAGCTGGGGTACCTGCACCTGGAGCTGTTCAGCATCAGGCGGGCGCCCGGGAAGCTGAAGTATTTGGCGGGGTCGGAGTCGGCGATGGGCGCGTTCGTCAACGACGTGCTCCCCGAGGAGGCGGCCCGGCTGCTCCGATCACAGGTTGATCACTGATTGATCTCTGATTGGAGTCGCATGGCCTCCGCTTTACTACTAGTATCCCTTCGGTACCGGCCGTAACAGCTGGTACACGCCTAATCCCGGGCGCGTCGCTCGGGAGCCGGGGACCCACCGCATCTGGGGTGAATCCACTTCGGTGGTAGGGACCTCCCATCCCGAACCCGTCAGCTAACCCGGCCGGCAGAGGGAGAGGAATACTCCGTGGCGTCCGCGTCCCCCACGCGCCTTGCCATCAACTTCGTCATCGGCGTCGTGATCGCCACCGCCGGCTTCGGCGCGGCCACCGCGACCGCCGCCCCCAAACCCAGCGAATCCGAGCTGCGCGCCGAGCTGAAGAAACTGAACGGCAAGGTCGACAAGCTCATCGAGAGCTACAACCTCAAGCGGGTCGAGCTGGCCAAGGCCCAGCAGGCTGCCGGCACAGCCGGCAAGCGGCTCGCCGCCGCCGAGCAGGCGGTCGCCACGGCCGAGCGCCGGGTCACCGAGATCGCGCAGCTGCGCTACCAGAACGGCGACCCGGCCGTCCTCGGCTTCATGCTTCCCAACAGCGCCGCCGGCGCGGCCGTCCTGGAGCAGATGACCCGCGACCAGCAGACGGTCGTGGCGGGCGTCGCCAAGGCCCGCGACGAGAAGAAGCGGGCGGCCGACGAGGCCGCCGCCCTGGCCACCAGGATCAGCGCCGAGACGGCGGACGTCGCCAAGCGGCGCGACGAGGCCCAGGACGTCATCGACGACATCGAGAAGAAGCTCAAGGATCTCGTGCCGGTCAGCACCGGCCGCCGCTCCGACGGCACCTGGGCGCCCGAGCTGCCGTCGGGCACCGACAACATCACCCCGCGCACCCAGGCGATGCGCGCGCTGGTCCAGAAGAACTTCTCGCTGCCGTTCACGGTCGGCTGCTTCCGCTCGGGGTCGAGCGGCGAGCACCCGCTGGGCCGGGCGTGCGACTTCATGATGAGTTCGGGCGGCACCATGCCCAGCGCCGCCAACCAGGCCCTCGGCGACCGCCTCGCGGCCTGGGCGTTGGCGAACAAGGCGAAGCTGGGGGTGAAGTACGTGATCTGGCGGCAGCGCATCAACCAGGGCTCCGGATGGAGCGCCATGTCGGACCGCGGCAGCATCACCGAGAACCACTTCGACCACGTCCACATCTCGATGAACTGAACGAGGGTCGGGCCGCGGGACCGCCGGTCGGCTCACCACCGGCGCCCGCCGCCACCCGCACAGCGAGCTCGATCAGCTCCGCGACCCACTATCGGATGTGATCCGCGCCACACCCTGTCACAGGTTCCCTCCGTCCGACGCCTTGTGCGCGAAACCCGAGCGAACGGAGCAGAGACCATGACCGAGCACACCGGCGGCCGGACGGAAGTCATCGTGATCGGCGGCGGATACGCCGGAGTCCTCGCGGCCAACCGCCTGACCCGCCGCGACGACGTGGCCGTGACCCTCGTCAACCCGCGCCCGGCCTTCGTCGAGCGCGTGCGCCTGCACCAGCTGGTGGCGGGGTCCGACGACGCGGTCGTCGACTACGAGGACGTCCTGAGCGAACGCGTCAAGCTCGTGGTCGACACCGCGACCGCGATCGACCGGGAGGCGCGCACCGTCTCGCTGGCCGGCGGCGGCACGGTCGGGTACGACCACCTGATCTACGCGGTGGGCAGCCGCAGCGGCGTGCCTGAGGTGCCCGGCGCGGACAGGTTCGCCTACCAGATCGCCACCCTGGAGGAGGCCGAGCGGCTGCGCCAGGCCGTGGCCGCCGCGCCCGCCACCGCGGCGCTGACGGTCGTGGGCGGCGGCGCCACCGGTATCGAGATCGCGGCCGAGCTCGCCGAGGCGGGCCGCACCGTCAGCCTCGTCTGCGGAGGACAGCTCGGCCTCTACCTCCACCCGAACGGCCGCCGCTTCGTCGCCAAGCGGCTGGCGGCCCTGGGCGTGACCGTCCTCGAAGGCCCCGGCACCAAGGCGGCGTCCGTGACGGCCGGCGCCGTCCGCCTCGCCGACGGCCGCGAGGTGCGCGGCCACCTGACCATCTGGGCCGCCGGCTTCGGCGTTCCCGACCTGGCCGCCCGCAGCGGCCTCAGCACCGACGAGACGGGCCGCCTCCTCACCGACGAGACCCTGACCAGCATCGACGACGACCGCATCGTCGCCGCCGGGGATGCGGCCTCGCCCTCGGGCCTCGCTTACCGGATGGGCTGCCAGTCCGCCGTCCAGCTGGGCCCGCACGCCGCCGACGCCGTGCTTCGCCGGATCGAGGGCGGAGCGCCCGAAGCCATCAGCGTCGCCTTCGCCGGGCTGTGCGTCAGCCTCGGCCGCGGCGCCGGCATCTTCCAGTTCGCGCGCAAGGACGACACCGCCATCCGGTTCTACGTCGGCGGCGGACCGGGCGCGCGCCTCAAGGAGTTCGTCGTCGCCCACACCGTCAAGCAGCTCGCCGACGAGGCCCGCAAGCCCGGCGCACGCGTCCTGAAGGCCAAGGACAACGCCCGGCAGCAGCGCGTCCAGGCCGCGCCCGCGTACGTGTCGTAGCCCCCTGAAGCGGGCGGCCCAGGCGCATCCCGCTCCCCCCATGCCCGCTCCCCATGCCCTGCCTCCCGGGACGGGCCGCCATGGAAGGATTCCAGGATGCACGACCACGCCGCGGACCCGGCGACGGAGGCCTTCGTCGCCCACCGCAACCTGCTCTTCACCGTCGCCTACGAGATCCTCGGCTCGGCGGCCGACGCCGAGGACGTCCTGCAGGAGGCCTGGCTGCGCTGGGCCGAGATCGACCTGGCGCAGGTCCGCGACCCGCGCGCGTTCCTCGTGCGCGTCACGACCCGGCGGGCGCTCGACCGGCTGCGGGCCCTGCGGCGCCGCAAGGAGGCCTACGTCGGCCCCTGGCTGCCCGAGCCGCTGCTCACGTCGCCGGACGTCGCGGAGAACGCCGAGCTCGCCGAGAGCCTGTCCATGGCCGTGATGCTCGTCCTGGAGACCCTCTCGCCCACCGAGCGGGCCGTGTTCGTCCTGCGCGAGGTCTTCGACGTCGACTACGACGAGATCGCGGAGGCGGTCGGCAAGACCCCCGCCGCGGTCCGCCAGATCGCCCACCGCTCCCGCAAGCACGTCGACGCCCGCCGCCCTCGCCACGTGGTCTCCCCGCGCCAGGCGCAGGCCGCCCTCGCGTCGTTCCAGCACGCCGTGGAGACCGGCGACCTGCAGGGCGTGCTCGACGTGCTCGCCCCTGACGTCGTCCTGATCAGCGACGGCGGTGGCGTCAGGAGCGCCGCGCTGCGACCCGTCACCGGCCTCGCGAAGGTGGTCCGCCTCCTCCTCGCCAGTCTCGGCGACAAGGAAGGCACGCTCACCGGCGAGCCCATCACCGTCAACGGCGATCCGGCGCTCCTCCTGCGCCTCGACGGCGAGATCGACAGCGTCATGGCGCTCAAGGTCGAGGACGGCCTCGTCACCGGCATCTACTTCATCCGCAACCCTGACAAGCTCACCCACATCGCCGCCGCCACACCGCTCACCCTGACCTGATACCGGTACGGCCGCGGTTCCCCCCAGGAAAGGAACGAACGCCGCGGCGTCAGTCCCAGGTGGGGAGGTGCTGCTCGGGGTAGCGGGCGCCGAAGCCGCCCGTGGGGAGGATCTCCGCGACGCGCTTCAGGTCCGCCTCGTCGAGCACGAGGTCGGCGGCGGCGACGTTCTCCTCCAGCCTCCCGCGGCTGCGAGTGCCGGGGATGGGGACGATGTCCTCGCCCTGGGCGAGGAGCCAGGCCAGGGCGAGCTGGGCGACGGTGGCGTCCTTGTCGGCGGCCAGGTCGGCGAGCCGGCGGGTGGCCTCCAGATTCCGCTCGTAGTTGCCGGGCTGGAAACGGGCGTCCCAGCTGCGCATGTCACTGGGGTCGTACTCGGCGCCGGGCTTGGCCTGGCCCGTGAGGAAGCCCCGGCCGAGGGGCGAGTAGGCGACGAATCCGATCCCCAGCTCGCGCAGCACCGGCAGGAGGGTCTCGACGTCGCGCTCGAACAGGGAGTACTCGGTCTGCAGGACCGAGACGGGCTGGACGGCGTGGGCGCGGCGGATGGTGTTGGCCCCCGCCTCGCTCAGGCCGAAGTAGCGGACCTTGCCCGCGTCGACGAGCTCCCTGACCGTCCCGGCCACGTCCTCGATCGGCACGCCGGGATCCACGCGGTGCTGGTAGAGCACGTCGATGACGTCGACGCCGAGGTGACGCAGGCTGTTGTCGACGACCTCCCGGATGTGGCCAGGACGGCTGTCCACCCCGCCCTCCCGGGTGCCGGTGAAGTCGAAACCGAACTTGGTGGCGATGACCACCTCGTCACGCACCGGGGCGAGGGCGGCGCCGACGATCCGCTCGTTATCGCCCTGTCCGTACAGCTCGGCCGTGTCGAAGAACGTCACGCCGAGCTCATGGGCCCGGCGGATGGTCGCCGTCCCCTCCTTCTCGTCCGAGGGCCCGTACGCCAGGGAGATCCCCATCGCGCCGTACCCCAGCGCC